>NZ_JAOTNW010000023.1:0-76361 GCF_036346515.1 Pseudomonas sp. AM4(2022) | reverse complement strand
CGGCCATAACCCGGCGGGAAACTTGCTCATGCAAGACCGCCCTGGCCCAGACATTGTCGCGGCCAACCGCCTGGTGATCCAGGGCGACCGCCATTACGACTACGACGCCTTCGGAAACCTGATCCGCGAACGGCGAGGCAAGGGTCATCAACTCGTCACCGAATACCGCTACGACTGCCTGCATCGACTGATCGGCGTCACAAAACCGAACGGCGAAACCGCCAGTTATCGCTATGACACGTTTGGGCGGCGCATCAGCAAAACCGTAGATGACAAAACCACGGAGTTTTTCTGGCAAGGCGACAAGCTGATTGCCGAACACCATGCGGACTGTCATCGCAGCTACATCTACGAACCGGACAGCTTCCGCCCATTGGCGCTGCTGGAAGGCTATGGTCCAAAGGACACCAAGCCCTACCACTACCAACTCGACCACCTCGGTACCCCACAAGAACTCACCGCCCCAGACGGCGAAATCGTCTGGTCCGCCCACTACCGCGCCTACGGCCAGATCGCCCGCCTCGACGTAGGCAAAATCGAAAATCCGCTGCGTTTCCAAGGACAGTATTTCGACCAAGAAAGCGGGCTGCACTACAACCGCCATCGCTACTACAATCCGGACATTGGTCGTTACCTCACGCTGGATCCGGTGAAGTTGGCGGGTGGGATCAATGGGTATCAGTACGTGCCCAATCCTACGGGGTGGGTGGATCCGCTAGGATTAGCGTGCACTCGTGGCAATTGCCCAGGACAAAAAGGCCAAGCTTCTCATAAACATGAAGAAGAAACTCCAAAGGTAGGGAGTTCAACTCATTCCGCAACCTATGAGCAAGCGCTGAACAAAGCCCTTGAATGGTTACTGGAAAACGACTTTCGGGCGGAAAAACCAAAAGTAGGAAAATTCGGTGAACGTAAAGGTCAGCCCATCGGGATGCAAACAGCTGACGCGAGAACTGGTTATCGTATTGAATACGACGAAAGGCATGGCGCTCATATTAATGTATGGACCCACAGAAAGAACGGTCCTCATTACACTTTTGAAGGCACGTCAAAAACTGTGCTTCAGCTCACCAAGAGGTTCGCAAAGAAATGAGCTACCTTGACGACGAAATAATCAACGACCTCAAGAAAATGAGCGTCAAATTCAGCATTCTGTCAGAAGCCGAACACGATTTAATTGTTGAGTTAACAAATGAGACCATCCCTTTTTCAGGAAGCCAAATAGCTTGGAGTTTTTTTAAGGAGAAAACTTATATCGGCCCATCCTCTTCGCAAGTCACGCTAGAGAAATTAGAGAAAAAAATAAAATCCACTACCGAGCGGAATGTAATTTTCATCGGCGATGCAACCGACAATGCATATTCAATTACGACCTCCGGACTTATACATGCACTACAATTTTTTTCGACAACCCCCCAACATACGTACATACTTCAAAAACCGCTAGACTGGATTGCTTGCATTTCATTTGAGGGTGATGTTGACTTTGCAAAATTTTAGAATATCCAAACCGCTAGCTCTTGTTGTTTGAAAACTTAGGCATATTAAATCAATTATAAAATACAGCACCCAAAGCCAAATGAAGATAAGAGTAACCTACGTGGTTTCTGACCAAGACATCCTACGTGTGAGATTCAACTCACCCTTCGGAGACGGTGTGGCTTTATGGAGCGATCCCGCACCAGAAATTGGTGAAGATCTAGACGTAGAGTTCGAGCTGGACGAAGTATTTTCTTGGCAAAAAAACATCATGCCGTCGATTAAAAATACACCACAGATCACCTTTACCAATGACACACATTCCATAATTGGCAAACTCATTCAAGATGGAGACGATAGTTGTGCCGCATTAAAGCTTGGCGACTCAATAATCCTTATTGAGCTCGATAAACCAATAAGACAGGAACTCGATTTAGTAGAGTTGAGAGTAAATACCATTCATCTATACCCAACAAACGTCTGAGCACGACTTCAACCACTGCGCCGCATACTCCTTGATAAGCGGGTCACCCCTAGACCATGAGCCGAATTCGTCACACAATCGGCTCACAAAATGAGCCGAATAGCTCCTCTATTTGGCTCACGCACCTAGGCCCTCCCCATGGATCATCCGAACTGGATCTGGCAACACACCGACTGGCCTCACTTTCACTGGCAGCCTGGGCGGCTGGCGGCCTTGCTGCGCGAGTGTGGGCAGGCCCAAGGCAAGCTATTGGGAATGCTGGGTTCTGTCAGCCAGGCAGTCAGCGCGCAGAATGAATTGGATACGCTGCTGCAAAATATTTTGACCTCTTCGGCCATCGAGGGTGAGCAATTGAACGTCGGTTCGGTGCGCTCCTCCCTGGCGCGACGGATGGGCTTGGAGGCCACGAAAGACGGTCAGGTCAGCCGCCGCAGTGAAGGGCTGGCCGACCTGATGATGGATGCCACCGAACACTATGCGCAGCCGTTCACCCTTGCGCGGTTGATGAATTGGCACCATTTGTTGTTCCCAACGCCAGAGGCAGGCTTTGCCACACGCGAGCTCAGCGTCGGCGCGTTGAGGGGCAATGAACCGATGCAGGTGGTGTCGGGCAGGCTTGATCGACCGACCGTGCACTTCGAGGCGCCGCCACGTCAGGGCCTGGAGCACGCTGTGGATGATTTCCTGGAGTGGTTCGAAACCAGTCGCAATCAACCTGAACTGGATCCATTGGTTCGCGCAGGTGTTGCGCACTTCTGGTTCATCACCTTGCATCCTTTCGATGATGGCAATGGTCGCCTGGCGCGCGCCATCACTGACTTGGCCTTGGCTCAGGGTGAACACCACGCCATTCGCTTTTACGCCATGTCGGCCAGCATCCTTGAAGATCGGGCCGGTTACTACACCGCCTTGGAGTCCAGTCAGAAGGCCACTTTGGATATCACCGACTGGTTGGAATGGTTCCTTAAAACCCTGTTGCGCAGCCTGCAGCAGGCGATGACACGGATTGACAGGGTACTGGCCAAGAGCCGGTTTTGGCAGCAGCACCGTGCCGTCTCGCTCTCGGTCGAGCAGGTCAAGGTACTCAATCGCCTGCTCGATGGTGGTGAGCGGGGCGTCGAACAGGGCATCAGCGCCGCGCAATACCAAGCGGAGGCCAAAGTGTCCAAGGCGACTGCGACGCGGCACCTGGCAGACCTGCTGGAGAAAAACTGCCTGGTGCGCCTCCCCGGGGGCGGCCGCAGTACGCGTTATCACGTCAATACCCCTTACGAGTAACCCCCACTCATTTGCCCCAATCCCCCATGTCTGCTAGTGTCGCGCCGGTTTACCGTCTACCGGAATTGCCGCCATGGCCCGCAAAAAAGTTGCACTCGATTTCGAACAATCCCTCGCCGACCTGCAAGCCTTGGTCGAGCGTCTGGAGAACGGCGAGTTGTCGCTGGAAGACTCGTTGACGGCGTTTGAGCAAGGCATCGGCCTGACACGCGACTGTCAGAGCGCGCTGGCGCAGGCGGAGCAGAAGGTCCAAGTGTTGCTGGAGCGTGACGGGGAGTTGGCCGAAGAACCTTTCGATGCGGAACAGCCGGAATGATCAGCGCATATCAGGCCAGTAGCCAAGCCCGGGTGAATGCCGCGCTGGAGCCCCTGTTTGTTGCGCCAAGCCCGGAAATGACGCGCCTCTATGCAGCCATGCGCTATAGCGTGATGAATGGTGGCAAGCGGGTGCGCCCGTTGCTGGCCTATGCGGCCTGCGAAGCCCTGGGCGCGCCGGCGGCCGAGGCCAATGGCGCGGCGTGTGCGGTGGAGCTGATACACGCTTATTCCCTGGTGCATGACGATTTGCCAGCCATGGACGACGACGATCTGCGGCGCGGCCAGCCCACCACCCACAAAGCCTTCGACGAGGCGTATGCGATCCTGGCGGGCGATGGCTTGCAGAGCCTGGCGTTCAGCGCATTGCTGGACCCGCGTTTGAGCAGCGTCAACGCCGAGATCCGCCTGCGCATGGTCACCGCCCTGGCCCACGCCGCGGGCCCGGCTGGAATGGTCGGCGGGCAGGCCATCGACATGGGCTCGGTCAGCCTCAAGCTGGATCAAAAAGCCCTGGAACACATGCATCGCCACAAGACCGGTGCCCTGATTGAAGCCGCCGTGCAGTTGGGCGCCCTAGCCAGTGGCCGCGCCGGCGCGGAGCAATTGGCGGCCCTGCAGACCTATTCCCGCGCTATCGGCCTGGCCTTCCAAGTGCAAGACGATATTCTCGACGTGGAAAGTGACACCGCCACCCTCGGCAAACGCCAAGGCGCCGATATCGCACGGGACAAGCCGACTTATCCTGCATTGTTGGGGCTGGAAGCCGCCAAGGCGTATGCCATCGAGCTGCGTGACCAGGCCCTGGACGCCCTGCGACCTTTCGACGCGGCGGCCGAGCCACTGCGTGACCTGGCGCGGTATATCGTCGAACGTCGCCACTGACAGCCGCGGCCATTTGTGCCGCATATGGGCCAAGTTCGGCCCTCTGCGTGGGCAGTTTGCACGGCTTGAGGTAAACTGCCGCCTCTTCTATACCTATAACGATTCGCCTGATGCCCACGACGTTTCAAGAGATTCCCCGCAAACGCCCGTCTACGCCCCTGCTCGACCGTGCTGCCACGCCGGACGGCCTGCGTCGACTGGGTGAAGCCGAGCTGGAAACCCTGGCCGATGAGTTGCGCCTGGAATTGCTCTACACGGTCGGCCAGACCGGTGGGCATTTTGGCGCCGGGCTGGGCGTGATCGAGCTGACCATCGCCTTGCATTACGTGTTCGACACCCCGGACGACCGGCTCGTGTGGGACGTGGGCCACCAGGCGTATCCGCATAAAATCCTCACCGGCCGTCGCGAGCGCATGGCCAGCCTGCGCCAGAAGGACGGCCTGGCCGCCTTCCCGCGCCGTGCCGAGAGCGAGTACGACACCTTTGGCGTCGGCCACTCCAGTACGTCCATCAGTGCAGCGCTGGGCATGGCCATTGCCGCCCGCCTGCAAGGCAGTGAGCGCAAGGCGATTGCGGTGATTGGGGATGGCGCGCTGACCGCCGGCATGGCCTTCGAAGCGCTGAACCATGCGCCGGAAGTGGACGCCAACATGTTGGTGATCCTCAACGACAACGACATGTCGATTTCACGCAATGTCGGTGGCCTGTCCAATTACCTGGCGAAGATCCTCTCCAGCCGTACCTACGCCAGCATGCGCGAAGGCAGCAAGAAAGTACTGTCGCGTCTGCCTGGTGCGTGGGAAATCGCGCGTCGCACCGAAGAATATGCCAAGGGCATGCTGGTACCCGGCACCTTGTTCGAAGAGTTGGGCTGGAACTACATTGGCCCTATCGACGGCCACGACCTTCCCACCCTGATCGCGACGTTGCGCAACATGCGCGACCTCAAGGGCCCGCAGTTCCTGCATATCGTCACCAAAAAAGGCAAAGGTTTCGCTCCGGCGGAAGTCGACCCGATTGGTTACCACGCGATCACCAAGCTCGAACCCCTCGATGCCCCCGCCGCCGCGCCGAAAAAGGCCAGCGGGCCGAAGTATTCCGGTGTGTTTGGCGAATGGCTATGCGACATGGCCGCCGCCGACCCGCGTCTGGTGGGTGTTACCCCGGCGATGAAGGAAGGCTCCGATCTGGTGGCGTTCAGCGAGCGCTTCCCGCTGCGTTACTTCGACGTGGCGATTGCCGAGCAACACGCCGTGACCTTCGCGGCCGGCATGGCCTGCGAAGGCGCCAAGCCGGTAGTGGCGATCTACTCCACCTTCCTGCAACGCGGTTATGACCAACTGGTTCACGATGTGGCGGTGCAGAACCTCGACGTACTGTTCGCCATCGACCGTGCCGGCCTGGTGGGCGAAGACGGCCCGACCCATGCGGGCAGCTTCGACCTGTCGTACCTGCGCTGCATCCCCGGCATGCTGGTGATGACCCCGAGCGACGAGAACGAACTGCGCAAGATGCTCAGCACCGGCCACCTGTACAACGGCCCGGCCGCTGTGCGGTACCCGCGCGGCACCGGCCCGAACGCCGTGATCGAAAAAGACCTGGAGCCGATTGAAATCGGTAAAGGCATCGTGCGTCGCCAAGGCAGCAAAACTGCATTCCTGGTGTTTGGCGTGCAACTGGCCGAAGCCTTGAAAGTCGCTGAGAAGATCGACGCCACCGTGGTCGACATGCGGTTCGTCAAGCCACTGGATGAAGCGTTGGTGCGCGAGATCGCTGCTGGCCATGAACTGCTGGTGACCGTCGAAGAAAACGCCATCATGGGCGGCGCGGGTGCGGCAGTCAGCGAGTTCCTGGCGCGAGAGAATATCCTCAAGTCGGTGCTGCACCTGGGCTTGCCGGATGTATACGTCGAACACGCCAAGCCGGCGCAGATGCTGGCTGAATGCGGGCTGGATGAGGCGGGTATCGAGGCGTCCGTTCGCGAGCGCCTTGCGCTCTTGAATCTGTAATCAGCCCCACATGTGGGAGCTGGCTTGCCTGCGATGACGGCGGCACATTCGCTAACAATGTGTCAGATACACCGCTATCGCAGGCAAGCCAGCTCCCACAATGGTTTTGCATGACCTTCGAATGCTATGGACAGCCCATGAAACGCCCGTGCCTTGCCCTGCTGCTGCTACCCTGCGCTGACCTGCTCGCCGACACCCGCGACCAGGCTCTGAAGCTCTCCGACGTGGTCATCAGCGCCAACCGCCAAGTGCAGGCGCGTAATGACAGCAGCGCCGCCAACACCGTCTTCACCCGTGCCGACATCGACCGCCTGCAACCCACCAGCGTCACCGACCTGCTCAGCCGCGTGCCGGGCGTGCAAGTTGCGCCGACCGGTGGGCGTGGCAGTTTGCCGGGGATTTTCATTCGCGGCACCAAGTCGGCGCAGAGCCTGGTGCTGGTAGACGGCCAACGCATCGCCAACACCACCTCCGGCGACAGCGGCTTGCAATACCTCAACGTCGATCAGATTGAACGGGTGGAAGTGCTGCGCGGTTCACGTTCGGTGATCTACGGCAGTGATGCGATTGGCGGGGTGATTCAGGTGTTTACCCGGCGCAATGCCGAGCAAGGCTTGCAGCCGCGCCTGAAGCTGGGGTTTGGCAGTAACCAGACCTGGGAGCGCAGCCTGGGCCTGTCGGGCGGCGATGAACACACGCGTTTCAACCTGGGCGCGAGCCTGGATGAAACTGCCGGTATCAACGCGAGCCACGCGTCGTTTCCCAGTGACGGCGACCATGATGCCTACCGCAATCAGTCCATCAGCCTGAACCTCAGCCATTCGTTCAGCGATGAGCTGGAGGTGGGTTTCAACCTGTTGGATAACCGTGGCAAGTCGGAGTACGACAACAGTTATGGCCGCTACGACGGCGCCACCGGGCAGAGCGTCGGCCAGAAACCCTACACCGACTACACCGTGAGCAGCGCCAGCGGCTATCTCGATGCCAAGCTCAATGACAGCTGGCAGTCGCGTCTGGAGCTGGGCCACAGCGAAAACCGCGACACCAAGCGTGACACCCTCAGCGATGACTTCAGCGCGTTCAATACCTACCGCGACTCGGTCAACTGGCAAAACGACCTGAGCCTGAATGAGCAAAACAGCCTGATCGTCGGCGGCGACTGGTACGAAGACCGTTTCCACGGCTCCACCACCTTTACCGAAAACAGCCGCTGGAACCGGGCGGCCTTCGTGCAGCACCGCTTCCATAGCCAATGGTTTTCCACCGAGCTGGGCCTGCGCCGCGACCAGAACCAGCAGTTCGGCGGCCAGAGCAGTTGGAGCGGCACCCTGACTGTGCCGGTCAACCCTGACAATGACCTGCTCTTGAGCTACAGCGAAGGCTTTCGCGCGCCGACCTTCAACGACCTCTATTACCCCGACACGCAGTACAGCAACCCAAACCTGCAGCCCGAGACATCAAAGAGCTACGAGCTGCAATGGCGCAGCCAGCTGACCGACAGCACACGCCTGGAAGCCTCGCTGTATCGCACCGACCTGAGCGACGCGATCATCCTTGACGCCGGCAAGCCGCAAAACGTGGCGTCGGCGCGGATCAACGGCTTTGAAGCGGCGCTCAAGCAGGAACTGTTTGGCTGGCAGGGCAACCTGGGTCTGTCGCTTATCGACCCGCGTGACCGTGACAGCGGCCACACCCTGGCACGTCGCGCACGGCGCACGGTGAACCTGGATCTGGACCGGCAATTTGATCAACTCGGTCTCGGCGCCAGCTGGCAAGCGATCAGCAGCAGCTACGACGATGAAGCCAACCGCAACCGTATGGGCGGTTATGCCTTGTTGGGGCTGCGCAGTAGTTGGGCGTTGAACCGGGAGGTGTCGTTGTCGCTGAAGGTGGATAACGTGCTGGACAAGTCTTATGCACGGGCGAAGTACAGCTACCTCGGGGAAAGCCAGAATTATCGTGAAGAAGGTCGGGTGTGGATGGTTGGGGTGACGTGGACCCCTGAGATCTAAGTAACCTGAACCGGCGTCATCGCAGGCAAGCCAGCTCCCACAATTAAAATGCATTCCCCTGTGAGAGCTGGCTTGCCTGCGATAGCCTTGTCACAGGTTCGGCGCAATCACCTGGCACAACTGCCCCACCGCCTCCAACATCTGCCCGCTGGGCCGCTCCAGGCCCTTGTCCGGCACTAACCGCACCCGAGCAGCCATCGCCGGCCATGCCTTCCAGGCCTCCCTCTGAGCCTGGTCCCCCACCAGGATCACCTCGGGATCACGCGCCAGCACCGACTCGATATTCACCTGCGGCGCCGGCAACTTCAGGTCATCAAACACATTGCGCGCCCCGCACACGCTGAGGGCATCGCTGATGATCTGCCCACCGCCCACGGTGTACAGCGGCTGGTTCCACACTTGGTAGAACACCCGCAGCGGCTCAGCCCGCTGGTAGCGCTGGCGCAACTCGGCCAAGCGCTGGCGCAATTGTGCCGCGAGCTGGTGCCCGGCCTCAGCGCGGCCCAATTGCTCGGCAATGGCCTGCACCTGGGCGGTCAGTTGTTCAAGGCTGTGGGGTTCGGCGACGTACACCGGGATATTCAACCGCTGGAGCTGCTCGCGCTGGGCCGGGCCGACGCTGCCAGGCCAGAGCAGGATCAGGTCGGGCTTGAGGCTGAGCAGGCGCTCCATGTCCAACTGGCCGTAGTGCCCGACCGAGGGCACCTTCGCCAACGCCGCCGGGCGGTCACCACCGTCAAGCACGCCGACCAACAAGTCCTCGGCACCCAGCTCAAGCACGATTTCTGAGAGTGACGGCGCCAGGCTGACGACGCGTTCGACCGCCAACGCCTCGGCACTGAATACCAGTAGCAGCGCCAGCCAGTAGCGCCTCATCCCAACTGACGCGGTATGCGATAGAGGTAGAACAGCACCAGCGTCGACAGCGCCAACAGAAACAACGGCACCGCCTCCAGGCCGACGAACACCGCCAGCGCGCCAATCCAGGCCGGTAATGCTGCAACCAGCAAGGCCGTGCGCCGACGCGCCGCCAGGGTGATCCAGGCTGCCGGTTCTTCGGCGGTATCCAGGGCTTTAGACGTGGCGATCAGCGCGTGTTTATAGGCATGAAAATAACGCAGGCTGAGAAACATTGAGGCCACGCCAGCGATGAAGAACGGCATGGCCAATACGGGCAACAAGGATTCAGCACGGCCAAACAGAAGGTTGATCACGAACAAGGGCAGCAATGCCAGGGCCAGGTACTGCCACCAGTTGAAGGACAGTCGCCGTTTCACCTGGCCACGGGTCACGCGCGGTCGACCTCGCCCTGGTGCTCGTTGCCCATCATGTGGTCGAGCTTGCTGGCTTTGGTGGCCAGGTAGAGTTTGTTGTGCGGGTTGTGCCCGGTGTGCAACGGCACGCGCTCGGCCACGGTGATGCCCATCTCGGTCAAGGCTTTGACCTTGCGCGGGTTGTTGGTCATCAGACGCAGGGATTTGACCCCCAGGTGCTCGAGCATCGGCAGGCAGATGGCATAGTCGCGCTGGTCGGCAGCAAAGCCCAGGCGCTCGTTGGCCTCGACGGTGTCGGCGCCGCCGTCTTGCAGCTCGTAGGCACGAATCTTGTTCAACAGGCCAATGCCCCGGCCTTCCTGACGCAAGTACAGCAACACGCCACGGCCTTCACGGGCGATGGCTTGCAGTGCAGCCTCAAGTTGCGAGCCGCAGTCACAGCGCTGGCTGAACAGCGCATCGCCGGTCAGGCACTCGGAATGCACCCGCCCCAGCACCGGCGCACCATCCGTGAAGTCGCCGAGGCTGAGCACAACGTGCTCGCGCCCGGTGGCTTCTTCAAGAAAGCCGTTCATGGTGAACGTGGCAAAAGGGGTAGGCAGCTTGGAAGCGGCGACGAAAACGACGGGCACCGTGTGCTCCTGATTTCAGATTTCACAGAGGCGGGCATTGTAACAGCACGTTCCTACAGACGCTTAAGCTGAATTATCGCTGATAAAGATCAATAGGTTCGATTGGCCTTTGGATTGATTCTATGTAGGAGCGAGCTTGCTCGCGAAAGTGGTCAACGTTAACGCGGATATTCTGAATCAACGCGGCGTCTATGGGTTTTTCGCGAGCAAGCTCGCTCCTACAAGGGGTAGGGCTGTTTCCAACGGTCAAAAATTGCCTTCAGCTCACCTGTCTTGATCAGGCTGACCAGACGCTGGTCATACACGGTCATCAATGCCCTGCCGCGTTCGTTATCGGCAAAGGCTACGTAGAGCGGCAGTTCAGCGATATGGGTGAGTTTGAACAGTGCTGGGTCTTGCGCCTGACTGAGCACGTACTTGGCTTCGGTGAGGGCGTCGATATAAAAATCGGCGCGACCGTGTTGCAGCATTGGCAAGATCCCGTCGCGCCGTTCGATCTGGTTGAAGCGGCGCACGGTGGGCAGGTATTCCTCGTATTTATAGCCGCGTACCCAGGCCAGGCGGTAGTTGCCCAAGGTCGCCAGGGTCGGTGTCGGCGCAGTGGCCAACCCGAGGGCGTAGACATGATCGGCGTCGAAGTTCCTGCGCGGGTACAGCACACCGCTGGCCTCATCGCGATAGGTGCCGACACAACCATCCACTTCACCACGCTGGGCCAGGCCGACCGAGCGGGTGTAGGGTACGCTGCGGATGTGCACGGTGATGCCAGCCGGTTCAAAGACTTGGCGCAGCAGGTCCCAGGCCAGGCCGCTGCCATCTTTGTTGGTGTAGTCGTTCCACTCTTCACTGGCCAGCACGATTTTGCCGGGCATGGGAGTGTCCGCCTGGGCCAGGGAAGCGAAGGTACACAGCACGATCAGCAGCCAGCGGCATGCAGCCATAGTCACGGCCTCTTTCTCGGGATAATCGTATAAAGGGTAGCGCAGACCGCCGGCTTAGGGCGTCTGGCGAAAATGCTGGTAGCCGCGCACAGCCGGGGTGATGTCCTGGCCGTTGACGTCGAGCAGCGTCACGCCCTGCCCCGCTTCGACCCGGCCGACCACATGCACCGGCCAGCCATCCGCCTGCAACGGCGCCAACTCGGACGGCGGCAAGGTGAACGCCAGCACATAGTCGTCGCCCCCGCTCAACGCCGCCACGTGAGCCTGGTCTTCACCGACAAACGCCAGCAACGCCTCGGACAACGGCAACCGCTGGCGCTCAACCACCAGGCGCACGGCTGACGCCTTGGCGATATGCCCACAGTCAGCCAACAGCCCATCAGAGATATCCATGGCCGCTGTCGCCTTGCCTCGCAGCGCCAGCCCCAGGGCCAGCTGCGGTTGCGGCGACCAGTAATGCGCCAGCAGCGGCTCGGCGATGGCTGCGTCAGCCGTGCGTTGCCCCACTACCAGCGGCAAGGCGCCAGCGGCATTGCCTAACTCGCCACCCACACACAGCAGGTCGCCCGGCTGTGCACCGCTGCGCGTCAAGGCCTGGCCAGCCGGCACACGGCCGAACACGGTCAGGGTCAGGCTCAGCGGCCCACGGGTGGTATCGCCGCCCACCAAGCCTACGCCGCAGCTTTGCGCCATGGCGTTCAAGCCTTGGGCATAGCGTTGCAGCCAATCGGCTTCGACGCTCGGTGTGGTCAGGGCAAGGGTAAAGGCGAGGGGGTGGGCGCCCATGGCGGCCAGGTCGCTCACCGCCACGGCCAGCGAGCGCTGGCCGAGCAGGAACGGGTCACAGGGGTCGGCAAAATGCACACCTGCCACCAGCGTATCGGTGGAGACTGCCAGTTGCTCCCCGGCGGGAAGCGCCAGCAAGGCGCAGTCGTCGCCGATCCCCAGGGCAATGCCTTCGCCACCTTGCGCACAGGGCGCGGCGGCGAAGTATGTGCGGATCAGCTCAAACTCACCCATTGAGGAATCAAGCGCAGATTAGCGCTTGTGTTCCTTCACTTCGGCTTCACGCAGGCGCGGAGCCAGCTTGTCGAGCACGCCGTTGACGAACTTGTGGCCGTCGGTCGAACCGTAGACTTTCGCCAGTTCGATGCCCTCGTTG
Organism: Pseudomonas sp. AM4(2022); assembly: GCF_036346515.1. NCBI lineage: Bacteria > Pseudomonadati > Pseudomonadota > Gammaproteobacteria > Pseudomonadales > Pseudomonadaceae > Pseudomonas > Pseudomonas sp. AM4(2022). The sequence goes on along the minus strand of NZ_JAOTNW010000023.1, from coordinate 63,890 downwards.
ATCACGACGCGGTACGGCACGTCAACGCGCTTGAGCAGCTCCCAGGTGGACAGGCGCATCACGCACAGCTCAACCGGGTCGAGTTCTTCGATGGTCAGGTCCAGGCATGGCGCCAGGGCTGTGTCGATCTCGGTCAGGTTGGCATGCACGCCGTGCAGGATGTCGTGGAAGTACGGCAGATCGGCGAAGGTGAAATCGTTGTCAACGCGAAACTGCGCTTCGATCTCGTTCAGCGAAGCACCTGCCAGGTGACGCTGGTACAGCGCCTGGGTGGCCAGTTGACGAGCAGCGCGACGCTTTTCGTTCTTGGAAGGCTTGCCGGCGTCCGCAGGGCGAGGCTCGCGCGGGTTGAAACGATCGCTTTCGTCGGAAATCACTTGGCCTCCAACTGCGACAGCAGGCTGACCATTTCCAGGGCGGACAAGGCAGCTTCGGCGCCTTTGTTACCGGCCTTGGTGCCGGAACGCTCGATGGCTTGCTCGATGGAATCCACGGTCAGTACGCCGAAAGCGACTGGCACGCCGAACTCCATGGACACCTGGGCCAGGCCCTTGGTGCATTCGCCGGCCACGTATTCGAAGTGCGGGGTACCGCCACGGATCACTGCGCCCAGGGCGATGATCGCCGCGTATTCACCCTGCTGAGCAACTTTTTGCGCAACCAGTGGAATTTCGAAGGCGCCAGGCGCACGGATAAGGGTGATATCGCTCTCGCTTACACCGTGGCGAACCAGGGCGTCAACGGCACCGCTTACCAGGCTTTCAACCACGAAGCTGTTGAAGCGGCCAACCACCAGGGCATAGCGGCCTTTGGGGGCGATGAAGGTACCTTCGATGGTCTTCAGGGTCATTCGACAAATCTCTTAAAGAGCCGGGACGCGAAAAGTGCGTCCCTTAGTGATGATTTAACCGCGAACAAGGGGCAAAAATCGCCGGCCTTTATTCGGAGGGCACGTATTCTACAACTTCCAGGTCGAATCCGGATATCGCATTAAATTTCATCGGTGCGCTCATCAGGCGCATTTTGCGCACGCCCAGGTCGCGCAGGATCTGCGAACCGGCACCGACGATGCTGTAGGTGGTCGGTTTTTTCACCGGCACGGCGTCGGCGGTTTCGCGGATGTGCGCCAGCAACACGTCACCATCGAGCGGGTGACCGAGCAACAGCACCACACCGCTACCCGCCTCGGAAACCGCAGCCATAGCGGCGCGCAGGCTCCAGCGGCCCGGCTGTTTGACCATCAACAGGTCACGCAGTGGGTCCATGTTGTGTACTCGTACCAGGGTCGGCTCTTCTGCGCAAATGTTGCCCAGGGTCAGGGCCATGTGCACGTCGCCTTCCACTGAATCACGGTAGGTCACCAAATTGAATTGGCCCAGTTCACTGTCCAGTGGCTGCTCGGCAATCCGCTGAACGGTACGTTCGTGGATCATGCGGTAGTGAATCAGGTCGGCGATGGTGCCGATCTTGAGGTTGTGCTCGGCGGCAAAGGCTTCGAGTTCAGTACGACGGGCCATGGTGCCATCGTCGTTCATCACTTCGCAGATCACCCCGCTTGGCTCGAAACCGGCCATGCGCGCCAAATCGCAGGCGGCTTCGGTGTGGCCGGCACGGGCCAGGGTGCCGCCCGGTTGGGCCATCAGCGGGAAGATGTGGCCGGGGCTGACGATATCTTCGGCCTTGGCGTCTTTCGCGGCAGCGGCTTGCACGGTGCGGGCTCGGTCTGCGGCGGAAATGCCGGTGGTGACGCCCGTGGTGGCTTCAATCGACACGGTGAACTTGGTGCCGAAACCCGAGCCATTGCGCGGCGCCATCAACGGCAGCTTGAGCAATTCACAGCGTTCGCGGCTCATGGGCATGCAGATCAGCCCACGGGCGTGCTTGGCCATGAAGTTGATGTGCTCGGGCTTGCACGCTTCGGCGGCCATGATGATATCGCCTTCGTTCTCGCGATCTTCGTCATCCATGAGGATGACCATCTTGCCTTGGCGGATGTCTTCAACCAGTTCTTCGATGCTATTGAGCGCCACGCGGCACCCCCTTGGTCAGGATTTCAGGTAGCCGTTAGCGGCCAGAAAACTTTCGGTGATGTTGCCTGATGCAGGCTCTGCGGCCTTTTCGCCCAACAACAGGCGCTCCAGGTAACGGGCAAGCAAGTCCACTTCCAGGTTCACCCGGCGGCCCGGCTGGTACGAGGCCATGATGGTTTCGCTGAGGGTGTGGGGAATGATGGTCAGTTCAAATTCGGCGCCATTCACGGCGTTCACGGTCAGGCTGGTGCCATCGACGGTGATCGAGCCTTTGTGGGCGATGTACTTGGCCAGCTCTTTGGGCGCGCGGATACGGAATTCCACGGCGCGGGCGTTTTCGCTGCGGGCCACCACTTCGCCGACGCCGTCGACGTGGCCGCTGACCAGGTGACCGCCCAGGCGGGTGGTCGGCGTCAGGGCTTTTTCCAGGTTGACCGGGCTGCCGGCTGCAAGATCGTTCATCGCGGTGCAGTCCAGGGTTTCCCGGCTGACATCGGCGGCAAAGCCGTTGCCTGGCAGCTCGATGACGGTCAGGCACACGCCGCTGACGGCAATGCTGTCGCCCAGCTTGACGTCGCCGAGGTCCAGCTTGCCGGTTTCAACCAGCAGGCGGACATCCCCGCCTTTGGGGGTCATTGCACGGATGCTGCCGATGGATTCGATAATGCCGGTGAACATTTCGTTCTCCTGAAAACGAGGGGCTGACGCTTAAGCGCAAGCCGGGAATTATACGCTCGCTGTCGGGGCCGGAATGGCAGTGACTCGCCAGTCGTCGCCTACAGCGCGCATGTCAGTGATCTTGAGTTGGGGCGCGTCGGCGAGTTTCTCAAGCGGCCAGTCCAGCAACGGGCGGGCAGCGGAGCCGAGGAACTTGCCAGCGATGAATATCACGTATTCATCCACCAGCCCTTGTTGGGCGAACGCACCGGCCAGGCTTGGGCCCGCTTCCACCAGCACGTCGTTGACGCCACGGGCAGCCAGGGCGACCAATGCCGAGCGCAGGTCAACCTGGCCGTCCACGCCCGGTACCACCAGGCACTCAGGGCCACGGGGGAACTGGTTCTGCGCGGTGACGCAGGTGATGACTAATGCCGGGCCGGCCTTGAAGAACGGCGCGTTGAGCGGCACCCGCAGGCGGCCATCGATCAACACGCGCAGCGGCGGGCGCGACATGGCCAGGGCGGTGGTTGCCTCGTCCAGGCCCAGTTCGGCAGCGCGTACGGTCAAGCGGGCACCGTCGGCCAGTACCGTGTCGGCACCGGTCAACACCACACTGGCCTCGGCACGCAAGCGTTGTACCGCAGCACGGGCAGCGGGGCCGGTGATCCATTGGCTTTCGCCGCTGGCCATCGCTGTGCGGCCGTCCAGACTCATCGCCAACTTGACCCGCACAAACGGCAAGCCGTGCTCCATGCGCTTGAGGAAACCCGGGTTAAGCGCCCGCGCTTCGGTTTCCAGCACACCACTACGAACCTCGATACCGGCCTGGGCCAGGCGTTGCATGCCTCGGCCAGCCACTTCGGGGTTCGGGTCCTGCATGCCGGCTACCACCCGCGCGACACCGGCTGTCACCAGCGCATCGGCACAGGGCGGTGTACGGCCATGATGGCTGCACGGTTCAAGGGTCACGTACACCGTCGCGCCACGGGCCTTGTCGCCAGCGGCGCGCAGGGCATTGGGCTCGGCATGGGGCTCGCCGGTACGCTCATGCCAGCCTTCGCCGACAATCTGCCCGTCACGCACTATCACGCAGCCAACCCGCGGGTTGGGGTGCGTGGTGTACAGGCCCTTGCGCGCCAATTCAAGGGCGCGGGCCATGTAATGGGCGTCGAGCACAGCCTGTTCAGATGTCATTGTTTGGAGGGCTCACGGGCCAGGCGGTCGATCTCTTCGCGGAACTCATTGAGGTCCTGGAAGCGTCGATACACCGAGGCAAAACGGATATAGGCGACTTCGTCGAGCTTTTGCAGCTCGCCCATCACCAGCTCACCGACCACCAGGCTCTTGACCTCGCGCTCGCCGGTCGCCCGCAGCTTGTGCTTGATATGCACCAGCGCCGCTTCCAGGCGCTCGACACTCACCGGGCGTTTTTCCAGGGCGCGCTGCATACCGGCGCGCAGTTTTTCTTCGTCGAAAGGCTGGCGGCTGCCGTCGGACTTGATCAGACGCGGCAGCACCAGTTCGGCGGTTTCGAAGGTGGTGAAACGTTCACCACAGGCCAGGCATTCGCGCCGGCGACGCACTTGGTCGCCCTCGGCGACCAGACGCGAGTCGATGACCTTGGTGTCGTTGGCACCGCAGAAGGGACAGTGCATGGTTGGCAGGCAACAAAAAATGGGAGGGCCATGGTAGCGCATCCCTGTGGCAAGACAAGCCATAGCCTTTACGGTATATAGGCAGGCTTATATGTTTGATATTTTTTAAGCCACGGATTTTGTCCTTTCTGGAGCCGTACATGCAGTTACGACCACTCGTTCTACTCAGCCTGTTCAGTTTTCTGGTCGCCTGCAGCAGCGAAGCCCCCAAGCCGGCCGCGCCTCAACCAACCCCCGCGCAAGAGAAAAAAGTCCCAGGCATTGAAGACCTCGGCCCCCTGCCCGCCTATCAGCGCGAAATCAGCGGCAGCCTGACCAACGTGCCGGCCGGTGCCGAAGTCGAGATGGCGCTCTTGGTCATCGACGACCGTTCGCGCCCGCAGCAACTGCTCGCCAGCAGCGTACTGAGCGGCAACGGCAAGCCCTTGGCCTTCCGTCTGCGCTTCAACCCTGAAGCCTTCCCGGCCGGTGCCCGCGTTGAATTGCGCGGTCGCGCCAGCCAGTCCGGCCAGCTGATCCTGCATCTGCCTGCCGTGCGCGTCACCCAGGCGATCACCCAGAGCACCGGCCCCCTGCAACTCGTCAAGGCGCCATGACGCCACCGCTGGGCCTGCAACACGCCTTGAGCGCGTTGATTGGCGATGCGCAATTGGTGCCCTGCCCGTTGCCGGGCACCGCGTTGTCGTTGTGGCTGCTGGACGCCGACAACATGGACCGCGCCTTCAGCCAGGAAGAAACCCGGCGCATCCTGCATGAGCCGCCCTACTGGAGTTTTTGCTGGGCCAGCGGCCTGGCGTTGGCGCGTTACCTGGCAGCGCATCCTGAGTGGGTCGCCGGCAAACGCGTGCTGGATTTCGGCGCAGGTTCGGGCGTAGCCGGGATAGCCGCCGTCAAAGCTGGTGCCCTGGAGGTGGTGGCCTGCGACCTGGACCCACTGGCCTTGGCCGCTTGCCGTGCGAATGCCGAGCTCAACCAGGTGGCGCTGAGTTATTCGGCAGACTTTTTTGCCGAAGCCGACCGTTTCGACCTGATCCTGGTGGCCGACGTGCTCTACGACCGCGCCAACCTGCCGTTGCTGGATCAGTTCCTCACCCGCGGCCGCGAAGCGCTGGTGGCGGATTCGCGGGTACGGGATTTCCAGCATCCGGATTACACGCGGCTGGAGATCCTTGAGGCCCTGACCCTGCCGGACCTGGCCGAGCCTTGGGAGTTTCGCAAGGTGAGCCTGTACCATTCGCGGCGCGCTTGAGGCCATCGCGGGCAAGCCCGCTCCCACAGGGGAATGCATTTCAAAGATGAGAGCTGGTTTGCCTGCGATAGCGGTCTTGAATCCAGGATACTTTCAGCCAACCTCGCCAGCCCTTATAGTTGCCCCCATTCCCGCTTTATTCGAGACGCCCCATGAGTGAGCCCACGCCGTACATCTTCGACGTCACCACCGCCAACTTCGATCAGGCCGTTATCCAGAACTCCTTCGAAAAGCCTGTATTGGTCGATTTCTGGGCCGAATGGTGCGCCCCCTGCAAAGCACTGATGCCAATGCTGGCGAAGATTGCCGAGAGTTATCAGGGTGAGTTGCTGCTGGCCAAGATCGACTGCGAAGCCGAACAGGACATCGTGGCGCGTTTTGGTATTCAAAGCCTGCCGACGGTGGTGCTGTTCAAGGATGGCCAACCGGTGGACGGTTTTGCCGGTGCACAGCCGGAGTCGGCGGTACGGGCGATGCTTGAGCCCCACGTGCAGATGCCGCCACCGGCTGCGGCGGACCCGTTGGAGCAAGCTCAGGCGCTGTTCAGCGAAGGGCGTATCAGCGAGGCCGAAGCGCTGCTGGTGCAGTTGTTGGGCGAGGACAATACCAACGCCGCAGCCTTGATTCTGTATGCACGTTGCCTGGCCGAGCGCGGTGAGCTGGGTGAAGCCCAGGCCGTGCTCGACGCGGTCAAGAGCGACGACCACAAGGCCGCCCTGGCCGGGGCCAAGGCGCAAATCACCTTCCTGCGCCAGGCTGCGGACTTGCCGGACGCCGCCGAGCTGAAAAGCCGCCTGGCGCAAAACCCCCAGGACGACGAAGCTGCCTATCAGTTGGCGATCCAGCAACTGGCGCGCCAGCAATACGACGCGGCGCTGGAAGGTTTGCTCAAGTTGTTTATCCGCAACCGCAGCTACAGCGAAGGCCTGCCCCACAAGACCTTGCTGCAGGTGTTCGAATTGCTGGGCAATGATCACCCGCTGGTCACGGTGTACCGCCGCAAGTTGTTTGCCGCACTGTACTAACCCAACCCTGGTAGGAGCGAGCTTGCTCGCGAAAAACCCAAAGGCACCGCGTTAATTCAGGATGCCCGCATTATCGTTGACGTTTTTCGCGAGCGAGCTCGCTCCTACAAAGGGCCAACCCATGTGTAGAGCGGTGTGTCGCCGCCGCTGGCCACCTTCACGCTCGCGCTGTGGCGCAGACGCACCAGCAGGCGCTTGCCCGCCCCGGCATCGCCAGCCAAGCCTTCGAGTTGATCGAGCAATTCCAGGCCATTGAGTTGCCCGGCCTTGCGCAGCAAATCCTGGGCGTTCTGCCACAGGTCCTCGTTCTGTTTGACCGGCGCCGCAGCCGGTGCGCTGGGCGTTGGGGCGGCCTGCAGTTGGGCGCCCAATCGCGCCCAATCGCCGTCGTCCAGCTCCAGGGTCAAGTCCACCGGCAGGTCGCCGATGGTTCCACGAATTCGCAACATCGTCCTTACTCCTGCATTTTTTCTGACGGGCATGCTCCCATGCAGCTTGCGCAACACCAAGCGGGCGGTCAAACTCTCGGCTCAATTGTTATAAGATCACATAACAAAACTTTCATCCTGGAGCCCCTCTCATGCGCCGTTTGCTGCTTGCTTTGCCGTTTGCCCTGCTGCCACTGGCTGTCGCTCATGCCCATGAAGACCATGACCACGAACACGGCAGCCTCGGCGCCCATGAACATGGCGTCGGGCGCCTGAACGCCGTGCTGGACGGCCAGGCCCTGGAGCTGGAACTGGACAGCCCGGCCATGAACCTGGTGGGTTTCGAACATGCCGCCACCAGCGACGCTGACAAAGCCAAGGTCGCCGCCGTGCGCAAACAGCTGGAAAATCCATCGGCGCTGTTCAACCTGCCCAAGGCCGCAGGTTGCGTGGTCAGCAGCCAGGAACTCAACAGCCCGTTGTTCGGTGACAAACCAGAAGCCGAGCATGACGACGATGACCACGCCACCGACGGCAAAGGCGCCGCCGCCCACAAGCATGATCACGACCACAGTGAAATCCACGCCCATTACCAGTTCACCTGCGCCACGCCGGCGGCCCTGGGCAACCTAGACTTGAGCCAAGTGTTCAAGACCTTCCCCGCCACCAAGAAAATTCAGGTACAACTGATCGGCCCGAGCGGTCAGCAAGGTGTTGACGCGACGGCCACCGCCGCCACCCTGAAGTTCTGACTTGAAAGCACAGTCCATGTGGGAGCTGGCTTGCCTGCGATACAGGCGACGCGGTGAGCAGGCACACCGTAGCGATGCCATCGCAGGCAAGCCAGCTCCCACAATGGATCGGCGCCATTTTCGACTACCAGGCGACACTGACTTCCCATGACTCAAGCGTTAATCGAACTGTCCGACCTGGGCTTCCACTGGCCCGGTCACCCGCAGTTGCTGGACATCCCCGAGTTCCGCCTGGAACCCGGGGAAACCCTGTTTCTCAAGGGCCCGAGCGGCAGTGGCAAGACCACTTTGCTCGGGCTGTTGGGAGGCGTGCAGAAACCCAGCCACGGCAGCATCCGCCTGCTCGGCCAGGAGTTGACCGAACTCTCGGCCGGCGCTCGTGACCGTTTCCGTGTGGACCACACCGGCTATATCTTCCAGCAGTTCAACTTGCTGCCGTTTCTGTCGGTACGCGAAAACGTCGAACTGCCTTGCCACTTTTCCAAGCTGCGCGCGCAACGGGCCAAACAGCGCCACGGCAGTGTCGACCAGGCCGCCGCGACCTTGCTCGCGCACCTGGGTTTGAAGGACCCGAGCCTGCTGGAACGCCGTGCCGATTCGCTGTCCATCGGCCAGCAACAACGGGTGGCCGCTGCCCGAGCGCTGATCGGCCAGCCAGAACTGGTGATCGCCGACGAACCCACCTCGGCCCTGGACTACGACGCCCGCGAAGCCTTCCTGCAGTTGCTGTTCGCAGAATGCCGCGAAGCGGGCGCCAGCCTGTTGTTTGTCAGCCATGACCAGAGCCTGGCGTCGCTGTTCGACCGCAACCTGTCGCTGGCCGAACTCAATCGCGCCGCCATGCCCGCAGAGGTTTGAGATGTATCTGTTCCGTCTAGCCATGGCCAGCCTGGCTAACCGCCGCTTCACCGCGATCCTCACCGCGTTTGCCATCGCGCTTTCCGTCTGCTTGCTGCTCGCGGTGGAGCGTGTGCGCGTTGAGGCGCGCAACAGTTTCGCCAGCACCATCAGCGGTACCGACCTGATCGTCGGCGCCCGTTCCGGCTCGGTCAACCTGCTGCTGTATTCGGTGTTCCGCATTGGCAACGCCACCAACAACATCCGTTGGGACAGCTACGAGCACTTCGCCGCCAGCCCTCAAGTGAAATGGGCGATCCCGATCTCCCTCGGCGACTCCCATCGCGGCTACCGGGTGATGGGCACCAACGAATCCTACTTCGAACACTACCAGTACGGGCGCAAGCAAAACCTCGAGCTGGCCAGCGGCCGCGCCTTCGCCACCGACCCGTTCGAAGTGGTGCTCGGCGCCGAAGTGGCCGACGCCCTGCATTACAAACTCGGCGACAAGCTGGTGTTGGCCCATGGCGTGGCAGTGGTCAGCCTGGTCAAGCATGACGACAAACCGTTCACGGTAGTCGGCATTCTCAAGCGCACCGGCACGCCAGTGGACCGCACGTTGCATATCAGCCTCGGCGGCATGGAAGCGATCCATATCGACTGGCACAACGGCGTGCCGGCCCAGGGCAAAGGCCGCATCAGTGCCGACCAGGCGCGCAATATGGACCTGACGCCGCAAGCCATCACTGCGTTCATGCTCGGCCTGAACAACAAGATTTCCACCTTTGCCTTGCAAAGAGAGATCAATGAATTTCGTGGCGAGCCAATGCTGGCGATCCTGCCAGGCGTGGCGTTGCAAGAACTGTGGAGCATGATGGGCACTGCTGAAAAAGCCTTGTTTGTGATCTCGCTGTTCGTGGTGCTGACCGGTTTGATCGGCATGCTCACGGCAATCCTCACCAGCCTTAACGAGCGTCGCCGCGAGATGGCGATCTTGCGGTCGGTGGGCGCGCGGCCTTGGCACATCGCAACGCTGCTGATCTTCGAAGCCTTCGCCCTGGCCTTGTCCGGCGTGGTGGCAGGCCTGGGTTTGCTGTACCTGTGCATCGCCGCCTCGCGCGGTTATTTGCAGGCCAACTACGGCCTGGACCTGCCGATGTCGTGGCCGAGCGAATATGAATGGACGTTGCTCGCCGGTATCCTGGCAGCCGCCCTGTTGATGGGCAGCGTGCCCGCGTGGCGCGCCTACCGCCAATCTTTGGCCGATGGCCTGTCCATCCGTTTATGAGGAAGGCTTCGATGCGTCGTGCCCTGTTTGCCCTGTTGTTGTTGATGGCCGTGCCTGCCTGGGCGGATGAACAGCCCAAGGATTTGTCCTGGCAGGAGATGATCCCGCCGGATGCGCCACCTGAAGTGCCCAATATGAAGCCGCTGCACGACCTGTCGAACATGGCCGATGCCTTGTCCGTCGAAGCCGCGCCCGCAGCCAAGCAGGACATGCCCAACGCGCCGGTGGTACAGAGCCTGGACGGCCAGCACATTCGCCTGCCGGGGTATATCGTGCCCCTGGAAGTCAGCGAAGAAGGTCGCACCACGGAGTTTTTGCTGGTGCCGTATTTCGGCGCCTGCATCCATGTGCCGCCACCGCCGTCGAACCAGATCGTGCATGTGAAAAGCGAGGTGGGGGTGAAGCTCGATGAGCTGTATCAACCGTACTGGGTCGAGGGCGCGATGCAGGTCAAGCCATCGTCCAGCGAATTGGCGGACGCTGGTTACCAGATGGACGCTCAGAAGATTTACATATACGAGCTCGAGGAATAATCCTCACCTGTGAAGCTCCCACAGGTTTAGATCGGTGGGGAAAGAGACTGATCACCCTTTCATTGAGCTGAGTCAAAAGACCGAACGGAACGATCTTTACCATTGGACGTACAACTTTTAAACGTCCTTTGGAGCTCCCATGAACAAGTCTCTGCTCGGCGCGTCCCTCTTCGCGCTCGCCCTCGTCGCCCCTGTCGCCCACGCTCACCAGGCGGGCGATATTCTGGTTCGCGCCGGTGCAATTACCGTGAACCCGAAGGCCGACAGCAGCAGCGTCAAGGTTGACCAGGGCCCATTGGCCGGCACCAATCTGGGCGGCAAGGCGACCATGAGCAGCGACACCCAACTGGGCTTGAACTTCGCCTACATGATCACCGACCACGTCGGCATCGAATTGCTCGCGGCCACGCCGTTCGAGCATGACGTGAAGATAAAGAACACCGCCCTGGGCGCCGCCAACGGCAAGCTCGGCACGCTGAAACACCTGCCGCCGACCTTGAGCGTCGTGTACTACCCGCTGGACCACAAGTCCGCGTTCCAGCCGTATGTGGGCGCTGGTATCAACTACACCTGGATTTATGACGAGCACGTGGGCAGCCGTGCCGAGCAGGCCGGTTTCAGCAACTTCAAGGCCGAAAACTCCTGGGGCTGGGCTGCACAGATCGGCGCCGACTACATGATCAACGACAAGTGGATGATCAACGCCCAGGCGCGCTACATCGACATCAGCACCAAGGCGACTGTGGATAACAACGCGCTGGGCCAGGGCACTCGGGCCAAGGTCAATGTGGATGTAGACCCGATGGTTTACATGGTGGGTATCGGCTACAAGTTCTGAGTCCCGTTTAAGCCACACCGCATAACCCATGTGGGAGGAGGCTTATGTGGGAGCCGGGCTTGCCCGCGATGCAGACACCTCGGTGTATCAGTGATACCCAGGTGATGCTATCGCAGGCAAGCCAGCTCCCACATAAGTCCCCTCCCATTTTTGGTTTGGGGATGTCAGCTATGGCGGTAGAAGCGATCCAGTAGAGCCGGCAAGCCTGCCCGCCATGCCCGTGGTTTGATGCCAAAGGTGTGGAGGATTTTCTTGCAGGCCAACACCGCATGCTGCGGTTCATCCGCCGCATCCGGCCGCGCTGCGTGAGCCTGGGCGGTGGGGGACTCGATGGCCAACGGATGGAAATTACGCGCTTCGGTGAGAATCGCCTGGCCCAGCGCCAACGGCGTAGTCGCCTCGTGGCCGGCGTAGTGGTAGGTGCCCCACAGCGGCGCGGCGCAATCGAGTTGTTTGAGCACCGAGATGATCACCCGCGCCGCATCGTCCACCGGCGTCGGGTTGCCCCGGCGGTCGTCGGCCATCAGTAGCTCGTCGGCGTTCTCGGCCCGGGCCAGGAAGCGCCCGAGCGTGCCGTCGACGCTGTCATCGAGCAGCCAGCCAAACCGCAGCAGCACATGCTGCGGGCACGTGGCGCGCACGCTTTGTTCGATACGCCACAACGCCTGGCCGCGCAGGCCCAGAGGCACCGGCTCGTCTTTCTCGCTGTAGGCGGTGGCGCGAGAGCCATCGAACACACGGTAGCTGGACGGTTGCAACAGGGTGATGCTGTGATGCTGGCACAGCTCGGCCAGGCGTTCGATGGCGAACTCCTGGGCGGCCAGGCGGGTTTCGCTCACGGCTTCGGCCTGGAACCAGTCGAAATAGTAGGCGAGGTTGATCAAGGCATCGGGACGGGTGTCGTCGAGCAATTGGGTGAGGCTTGCGGCATCCCAGCCGTCTTGGGGCGGTTTGGGGGCGAGGAAACCGATGTCTTCCTCCGCACCGAGGCGAATCAGCGCCTGCCCGAGGGCATTCCCGCCGCCCAGTAACATAAGGCGCATTCGCATAGATTGAGCAGGCCCGGTCTGTTTGGAACGATGGTTATTATCGACAGGCGTGTGTGCCCTGTCGTAGGTCATTGCCAGAATCGTTGCATTTTGCGGGCTTGTAGCGCAACCGTCACGGATTAAGTGTCTTGACGTCGGGTTCGACGGCCTCCTGTTTCGGCGCCGTACGCGGTGAGAGTAGCACCTGCTGTGGATAAGTCTGGGCGAAATGCACCGACTCGCAGTTATCCACAAGCTTTTTCAAACGCTGGTTGAACGCGCGGCTGACCGCGTATTGGCCACCCGACACGGTGCGGAACTGTGCGGTGAGCACCACACCATTGAGGTCCATCTTGTCCACCCCGAACACTTCCAACGGCCCTTGCAAGTTGTACTTGAGGAACACATCGTCGCGGATCGACTGGCCGGCCTCGCGGATCAGCTCCACGGCCTTGTCTACGTCGGTGTCGTAGGTGAACTGCACGGAGAAGAACGCGTAGGCGAATTGACGGGACTGGTTAGTGACCGCCTTGATCTGCCCGAACGGCACCGAATGCACAAACCCCTTGCCGTCACGCAGGCGCAGGGTGCGGATGGTCAGGCCCTCGACGGTGCCGGCGTGGCCGGAGTCGAGCACCACCCAGTCGCCGATGGACAGGGTGTCTTCGATAATGATGAACAGGCCGGTAATCACATCCTGCACCAGTTGCTGGGAACCGAAACCAATGGCCAAGCCCACCACTCCGGCGCCCGCCAGTAACGGCGCGACATTGATGCCCAGGTTGGCCATGGTGGTGATCGCGCAAATCACCACCAGGATGATCTTCACCGCATTGCGCAGCAGCGGCAGGATGGTTTTGACCCGGGTGCTGGGCTGGCGACTGGAGCGTTTATTCACAGGTGGCTTGAGGGCTTCTTGGATCGCCGTGTCGAGCACCACCCAGAACAGCCAGGTCACCAACAGGATCAGGCCGATACTGCTGAGGGAATCACTGATGGCCCGGCCGACCGAGTTGCGCTGGGCGAATTCGAACAGCGAAATACCCCAGATACGTCCCAGTATTTCGATAAACGCGATGGCCATGACGATACGCAAAATCGCGTGCAGCAAACTGAGGAAGCGTTCCTTGTAGGCGCTGCTGCGCTGGATCGATACCTGGCTGCGGGACTTGAACAGATGTTGCAGCACGGTGCTGAGAAATACCGTACCGATCAGTAACAAGGTGGTGAGCAGCGCGCAGCGCAGGGCCTCTTGGTTGTCGTCACCGGCGCCAATCAGGTTGACCACCGAAACCAGCACCATCAACAGAATCGGCCAGTACCAGAGCCCGGAAAACACCCGCAGCGACTGTTGCAACGCTGGATGTTTGAGACGCTGGGCCAACGGCCGGTTGCGGATCAAATGGGCCACCGGGCGCCGCAGGCGTACCACCAGTACGCCAAAGATGACTGCGGCAAACAGGCCGGTAAACACGGCGATGCTGCTGGTAATATTGCCGCCCAACTGACGAGCGATTTGCGGGCTGGTCAGCGCATCGCTGAGGGCGGCGAGAAAGCCGATCAGGAATAGAGGCTTGGGGCAATAGTCACGAATGATCCGCACGGCAGGCCGCTTGTGCCCGACGTTGAACATGACAATGACGCACAGCAACAGCGAGGTGGAAAAGATGCCACTGCTGGTGGCGTAGGCAAAACACAGCGCCAGGGCTCGGCCGACAGACGTGGGTAAAAAATGACTGACATAAAGGGTCAGCGGCAGGCAGATCAGCGCTGGAATCGTGTAGGGCACCACATAGCTCAGCAAGCCTTGCAGGCGCCGGCGCCGCGCGAGGAATGGGCGCAGGCTCGACCTTCGCACAATCAAGCGCCCAAGCATCGTCAACACCGCAAAGGCACCGACCCACACCCCGGATAACAGCAGGAAATCGCCCGCCACGCTCCACGGCGAGCGTGCGGCTGTCTGGTCTACCAGGCGCCCTACTTCATCCGCGGCGCGATCAGCACGCAGGCGCCAGGCGTCGATGAGGTTCTGGTCGAGGTCGAGCTTGTTCTGCACGTCGTCGATGCTGGAGCTGATGGCCCCGAGCAACCCGCCCTCCACCAGCAGCTCCGGCTTGGCCGTGTCGGCAGCAGGCGCAGAGGCCGCGGCCTGCAATGCGCCGTTGCCGCAGAGCAGCAACGCGCCGAGCAGTAATGCAGTCTTTAAATTCAGCAAAACAGCGGGCTCCTTCAGCAGGGTCTGTAAGGAACTGACGGGTTTAGGCCTTGATCGTTCCCTGCATGTGCCCTGCATGGTCTATGCCCTCCCGTATTTTCCTACCCTGTACCGCCTGTAGGAATGTGGAAACTTTCAGCCAAATAGCGCAGTCATCCCATAACGGAGGTCACCTCACCCACCATCCACGGGAGCACACATGGCGGCGATTCACATCGGCATTTCCGGCTGGCGCTACACGCCCTGGCGCGGGGATTTCTACCCCGAAGGGCTGACCCAGAAACGCGAGTTGCAGTTTGCGTCACGCGCCGTCAACAGCATCGAAATCAACGGCTCGTTCTACGCGCTGCAAACCCCCAAGCGCTACGCCGAGTGGTATGCCGATACGCCCGAAGGTTTCCTGTTCAGTGTCAAGGCGCCCCGTTTCATCACGCATATCCTGCGCCTGCGGGACGTGCACAAGCCGATGGCGAATTTCTTCGCTTCCGGGGTGCTGGAACTCAAAGAAAAACTCGGCCCCATCCTCTGGCAGTTTCCGCCCAGCTTCAAATTTGACGCCACGCTGTTCGAAACCTTCCTGGCCCAATTACCCACGGACACCCAACAGGCGGCCGCCCTCGCCCGCCAGCATGAGCCACGCCTGAACGGCAAGGCGAGCATGAAGGCCTATGCCAAGAAGCCTTTGCGCCATGCCGTGGAGATTCGCAACATGAGTTTTGCCGTACCGGAGTTCATCCAGATGCTGGATAAACACGGAGTGGCCCTAGTGGTCGCGGACACCGCAGGCAAGTGGCCGTACATGGAAGACGTGACCGCCAACTTCATGTACCTGCGCTTGCACGGCGATAAGCAGTTATACGCCAGCGGTTATAGCGCCGAAGCGCTCCGGCGCTGGGGCGATCGCATCGAGCGCTGGGCCCAGGGCAAGCAGCCTGCGGACGCACATCTCGTCGACCCGCATCACACACCCCGCAGGCGTAAACACCGTGACGTGTTCTGCTTTTTCGACAACGACATCAAAGTTCGCGCCCCCTTCGATGCACGCCAATTGCTGCAACGCTTCGGACTGGACCAACACCTGCTCACCGAGCCTGGTCGACTGCCGGAACCAGGAGTATTGCCATGACGCATCCAGAATTGATCCCCACCCCGCCGACCACCGCCATCACCCGTTTCACGGTGCTGACGGTCAATATCCACAAGGGTTTCACCGCATTGAACCGCCGTTTCATCTTGCCCGAGCTGCGTGAAGCGGTGCGCAGTGTGGGCGCAGACATGGTGTTCTTGCAGGAGATCCATGGCACTCACGAACGCCATCCCCAGCGCTACAGCGACTGGCCGAAAATGCCGCAGTATGAGTTTCTGGCCGACAGCATCTGGCCGCAGTTTGCCTATGGGCGCAATGCGGTTTATCCCCATGGCGACCATGGCAATGCACTGCTGTCCAAATTCCAGATCATCCGCTACGACAACCTCGACATCTCGCAAAGCGGCCATGAAAACCGCGGCCTGCTGCATTGCGTGTTGCGCCTGCCGGGCAGCGGCCAGCAAGTGCACGCGATCTGCATTCACCTGGGCTTGCGCGAGGTGCATCGCCAACAACAATTGCGCTTACTGGAACAACGTATCAGCGAGATTCCGGCCGATGCGCCGTTGGTGGTCGCTGGCGATTTCAATGACTGGCGGCAAAAAGCCGACCTGAGCCAAAGCGGTTTGCAGGAAGTGTTCATGCACACCCTTGGCAAACCGGCGCGCACCTTCCCGGCACGCCTGCCATTGCTGCCGCTGGACCGCATTTATGTGCGTAACTTGACGGTGCACAACCCGCGCGTACTCACCACTCGCCCCTGGTCCCATCTCTCAGACCATGTGCCGCTGTCGGTGGAGGTTGAGTTATGAACGTTGCGGTAGACCATATCGCCACAGACCAACCGCCAGATGACAGCAAGGCGCGGGATCTGGATTACGGCTGGCAGAGCGGCAACCGCGTTGAGTTGCTGGAGAACGGCGAGGCGTACTTTCCCGCTGTGTTCGAGGCTTTGCGGGCGGCAGAGCGCGAGATCCTGCTGGAGACCTTTATCCTCTTTGAAGACAAAGTCGGCTTTGAGCTGCACAGCATCCTCATCGAGGCGGCCAAGCGTGGGGTAAAGGTAGTGGTTAGCCTCGACGGTTTTGGTTGCGGCGAGTTGAGCCCGGGCTTCCTGCGGGAGTTGGCCGAGGCCGGGGTGATGGTGCAGATGTTCGACCCGGCGCCCAAGACCTTCGGCATACGCACTAACTGGTTTCGCCGCCTGCACCGTAAGATCGTCGTGGTGGATGCCCGCGTGGCGTTTATCGGCGGGATCAATTTTTCTGCCGACCACCTGGCGGATTTCGGCCCCGAAGCCAAGCAGGATTACGCCGTGCAGGTGATCGGCCCGGCCGTCGCCGACCTGCACCATTTCGCCCTCGCCCAAAGTGGCCGCCAGGTGCGCAGCCGTCGCGGTTGGCGGCGGCGCCAGCAACGGCCCTCACCCTGGACGAACGAGCCTGGCGACGGACTGGTACGCCTGATCTATCGAGACAACATCCAACATCGTGACGACATTGAAGAGGCGTATATCCACGCCTTGAGCCAGGCCCGGCAGCGGGTGGTGATCGCCAACGCGTACTTCTTCCCCGGCTATCGCTTGCTTCGCGAGATCCGTAACGCGGCACGCCGTGGCGTGCAGGTGCAGTTGATCATGCAGGGCCAGCCCGACGTGCTGTTGGCGAAACTCGCCGCGCGCATGCTCTATGACTATCTGCTCAAGGATGGTGTGGTGATTCACGAATACTGCCAACGCCCGCTGCACGGCAAGGTGGCGTTGGTGGATGACGAATGGAGCACCGTCGGTTCGAGCAACCTGGACCCACTGAGCCTGGCATTGAACCTGGAGGCCAATGTGCTGATTCGCGACCGGGCTTTCAATCAGCAGCTATACGAACGCCTGGAAGCCCTCGCCCACAATCATTGCCAGACCATGCCGGAAAAGCGCAAGCCACGCCTGTGGCTCTGGCGTTTGACCGTGGGTTTCCTGGTGTTTCATGTGATGCGCCATTTCCCGGTACTGGCCAGTTGGTTGCCGGCCCACAAACCGCGCTTGAAGCCTTTTGAGACCACACCCCATGACGTCTGAAGCCCGCCCCCAAGCGCAAGCCTCTGGGTTCAAGCGCTGGAAGAAACCGCTGACGATTGCGTTCTTCGTGCTGCTGATCGTGTTGTTTACCCTGCTCGCCCGGCGCATCGACTGGAGCGAAGTGTTCCAGACCCTGAGCGAGTTCAAGCTGCGCACATTGTTCATCGCCGGCGCGCTGACGCTGTGCAGTTTTATCGTCTACGCCTGTTTCGATTTGATCGGCCGCACCTACATTCGCCAGCCGTTGCGCTGGAAGCAGATATTGCCGGTGGGTTTCATCAGCTACGCGTTCAACCTCAACCTCAGCGCCTGGGTCGGTGGCATCGCCATGCGGTATCGGCTGTATTCGCGCCTGGGCGTGAGCACCAGCAATATCGCCAAGATCCTCGGCCTGAGCCTGGCCACCAATTGGTTCGGCTATATGGCGTTGGCCGGAGTGGTATTCAGCAGCGGGTTGGTGACCCTGCCGCCGGGCTGGAAGCTCAGCAGCGGCGCCTTGCAAGGGGTCGGGGCGTTATTGGTGATCGCGAGCCTGGGCTACCTGGCGGCATGCCGATTTTCGAAAAAGCGCGCGTGGTCGATTCGCGGTATCGAGATCAACTTGCCGTCGCTGCGCATGGCCTGTTTGCAGTTGGCCCTGGGTGCGTTGAACTGGTCGTTGATGGCCGCGGTGATATTTACCTTGCTGCCGGCCAAACTGGATTACCCACTGGTGCTGGGGGTGCTGTTGATCAGCGCGATTGCCGGGGTGGTCACCCATATTCCCGCCGGGTTGGGGGTGTTGGAGGCGGTGTTCATTGCGCTGTTGCAGCATGAGGCGTCCCGGGGGAGTTTGCTGGCCGGGCTGATCGCGTACCGGGCGATTTATTTTATTTGCCCGCTGTTGATTGCACTGGTGATGTATTTGGGGGTGGAGGCCAAGGCCAAGGCGTTGCGGGTGAAGAAGACAGCCTGAGAGAACTGAGTTGATAGTTACATCGCCTTCGCGAGCAAGCCCGCTCCCACAGGTTGGATCGCGTTCCAAATGTGGGAGCGGGCTTGCTCGCGAAGGCGGCAGCCCAGGCACAGATGATCAACGGGACTGGATGATGCTCAACCGCTCCCCCACCACCATCTCGGTAATCCAGTCCACCAGGATCGAGGTGTACGCCTGCTGCGACACCGGGTCGCTCAGGGAATGGTCGGCACCGTCGATGATGCGGTGGGTCAGCGAATGGGTCTGCTGGCACGCCGCGCGGTAACTCATAATGGTGGCGTGGGGCACATGGTCGTCGGTTTGCGACTCGACAATCAGCACATCACCGGTAAATTGCGCGCAGGCATGCAGGGCACGGTTGGTTTCGGCGTGCACGAGGGTGCCGCGGTAATCCATCAGGTCAGCTTTATCCAAGTCGCGCTTGGGCTTGAGCCATTCCTGATCGCGGTACAGCGCCGGCACTCGTAGCGCCAGCCAACGTACCGGGCGCAACGAGGTGAGGATCGCCGCCAGGTACCCGCCATAACTGGTACCCACCACTGCCACCGCCGAGGTGTCGATAGCCGGGTGGGATAGCAGGCGGTCGTAGGCGGCCAGCAGGTCGCGCAGGTTGTCTTCACGGGTGACGCGGGACAAAGGGATGCCGGTGCCAGCATGGCCACGCAGGTCGAAGGTCAGGCACACACACCCAAGGCCTGCGATGCCTTTGGCCCGCTCCAGGTCGCGCTCCTGGCTGCCGCCCCAACCGTGCACGAACAACACACCGGGTACTTTGGACTTGGGACTGAGGAATGTCCCGCTCATCTGTTCGTCGTCTATATCGATGGTGATGCTCTCGCTTCTAGCCGTCATAAGTCTTGACCGTCACATATTTGAGTAGAAAGTCGCTGTTCTCGGCCGGGCCTCGGTATACCTCTATGGCATCCGCCGGCAGCGCTTGGTCTGCATAGGTTTCTACCGAGGACACACGGATAGCCTTCAGGCCCGGGTGGTTGATAAAGCTCTGCAGCGCCGCGACTTCCGCGCTGCTGGCTCCGCCCATGCGCCAGGATTGTTCGAGCACGCCACTGCGGCGCTGGCCTGTGCTGTCCAGGCCTTGGGCGATGTCGTAGTTGCGGCGCGAGGCGAAGAAGCCCGGGTAGGCCTCATTCGCAGCACGGTCGAAAACCAGCGCCTGTTCGATGGCCTCACGCACGTCTTCAGGCAGATCCAGTTTGAGCAGGGCTGCGTAATCACCGGGGACGACCAGCAGATCGGAACCACCGTAGACCTCTTCCCCCTGCCCGTCTTGCGTCAGGTGCTGCTCGCCGCAGTAGCTGAAGAGGTGATCGCCGATAAAGCTATGCCCCACACTGTGGGTGACCACCTCGTGCAGATCTTGTTCCAGCACCACGCCCTCATTGAACATTCGGGCCGCTTCCGGGCGCGCCACTATCGCGTCGAACTCATCCAGGCTGTGGATAACTTCCTGCCCGCGCCCTGCACAGGCGTTCACGGGTTTCAGACGAATCGGGCCGCTGTAGAGCAAGCGGGTCGCGGCAGGCCGTGCATCCTCAAGGGCGAACACACTCACACCGTCCAACACCACGTCACGCACGCGCTCGCAGAATGTCGGCGACCAGCCATCGGGCGCCTTGGCCTCGGGACTCAGCAGGCCGTGGCTGATAGCTTTGGTGCAGATGAAAGCATGATCGACATAGCCGCCCCATAGATCTTGTGGCCCCATGATATTGAGCTGGCGCGCTTGGGCGGGCCCGACCAGGGTTTGCGTGGGCAGCAGATACAATTCCCGACCCGCATGCAGGGCCGGGTCGTAACTGCCACCGAACTTGAGCCCCAGGATCTGCGCCAGCCAGCGTGCGAGGGCGCGGTTAGTTTCGATTTCATGCAAGGGCGCGCCTTCTCGCATGGAGTGGGCAACCACCAGCTTCTTGTTGCGACTTATGGGGGTCATGCGTTCCCCTTTCTATCAGCCGTTGTGTAGCAGGAGGGCTGCATGGATCAGGCCAACGTAGGGTTTGCGGGCGTGGCAGTTAAATCAATCAGTTGCGCACAAAGTGATGGCCGTTAGCCTGTTTTATTCTGCACGACCCGAGGTTAATCCTGCGGCGTTCTGCACGATTCAAACCCCAAACCGGTTGCGGTAATCACTGGGGGACAGGCCGGTGATTTTTTTGAAAATGGTACGAAAGGCGCCGGGGTCTTGATAGCCCACGGTCCAGGCAATGTGATCGATCGTGCCATTGGTGAACTCCAGCATCTGCCGCGCCTTGCCGACTCGCAGGTGCTGGCAGTACTCGGTGGGTTTCAACCCGGTGGCGTTGCGAAAGCGCCGCAGAAAGGTGCGCGCCTCCAGGTTCGCCTCCTGCGCCATCGCCGCCACGGACACATCCACCGCGCCACTGGCTTGCAGCCAATGCTGGACCTTGAGGACCGCGCTGTCACCGTGCCGGAGAATCGGCGCAAAGTTGCTACCGCACTGGCTGGCACTGGCGCTGTGTTCGATCACCAGAAAACGCGCCGTGTCGGCTGCAATGCTCGGGCCCATCAGCCGGTCGACCAGGCGCAGGCCCAGTTCGGACCAGGCCATCAGCCCCGCGGAAGTGATCAGGTCGCCGTCATCGACAATGGGTTTATCCGCTTCCAGGCGCACCGCCGGGTAACAGGCCGCAAAAGATTTCGCGGAGGACCAGTGGGTGGTGGCGCTGCGGCCATCCAACAGGCCGCTGCGCGCCAGCATGATAGAGCCGATGCACACGCCGCCAAGCACGGTGCCGGCCGCATGTTGCTGGCGCAGCCACTCCAGCAACGCGGGCGGCGCCTGGTCTTCGGTGAACTCTGCAATCGAGGGTGGCACCAACACGGCCATCATCAGTTGGTCGGGGCCTGGGTGGCTGTCGAACGTGCGCGCGGGCGTGCCGTGAGCATCTACCTGCCAGTGGCTGACCCGCAGCAGCGGCAGTTGCGCAGATTCATGCTCGGCGGCGATGCGGTTAGCGACCCCGAACAGGTCGGTCAGCCCGTGGACTGCGGCGAGTTGCGCGCCCTGGTAGATCAACACACCCAGCTCGACAGTGCTGCGTTGCGCGGCCATTGTCAGTTTTCCCCCTGTTATTGTCGGTGCGGCCAATTCTCTGTGTGATCGCCAGCTAAGATACTAGGCCCATCAACCCATCACGAGGCAACACACATGGCCAAGCAGGCGCTCATCCTAATCGATATCCAGAACGACTACTTCCCCCAGGGCAAGTGGCCGCTCGACGGCGTGGAAGCCGCAGCGGACAAGGCGGCGCTGGTGCTACAGGCGTTTCGACAAGCCGGCGATGCAGTGATTCATGTACGCCATGAGTTCGCCGGGGACGATGCACCGTTCTTCACACCGGGCTCCGAAGGCGCGCACTTGCATGCCAAGGTGCTCAACGAGGGCGATGAACCGGTGGTGCTCAAACACTTCGTGAATGCGTTTCGCCAAACCAATCTGCGCGAATTGCTGGAACAGCGCAGCATCACCGACGTGGTGGTGGTGGGCAGCATGAGCCATATGTGCGTTGACGCCGTAGTGCGGGCGGCGGCGGACCTGGGCTACAAGGTTACGGTCATTCATGACGCCTGTGCCACTCGCGACCAGGAATTCAACGGCCAGGTGATACCGGCGGCACAGGTGCACGGGGCGTACATGGCCTCCCTGGCATTTGGCTATGCGGGTGTAGTGTCGGCAGAAGAATATCTGAAGGCCCAAGCAGCGGTTGCATGACCGCCACCCGGATTGATCGCGTTAGCGTGTGGCGATGATGAACAGGCGCGGAAAGGGCAACAACACCGTGCCATCGGCCAGGGCTGGATAAGCCAGGGTAATTCGCGCCTGGTAGTGCTGCAGGAAGGCGGCTTTTTCATCGTCGGTCAACGGTGCGAGAAAAGGCCGCAATGCCGAGGCCTTGAACCACTCCACCACCGCCGCGTGGTCCGCCAACGGGTGTTGATAGGTGGTGCGCCACACGTCCACGGTACTGCAATGCTTGCTCAGCAGCTCGTAGTAGTAACTGGCGGTGTGCCGCTCATTGTGTTTGACCGCCCCTATCTTCGCCGACCATGGGCCATCGGCCGCAACTTCGCGGGCCAGGCGATGAGCGGGCTCGTCAAGGTTGTCCGGGGTTTGCACCGCCAGCGTACCGCCTGGATTCAGTTGGTGGACCAAGTGCGGGTAGAGCGTGGCGTGGTCGGGCAGCCATTGCAGCGAGGCATTGGCCAGGATCACATCCAAGCGTTGCGCAGGATGCCAGGCGCCGATGTCTGCCAACTCGAAGTTCAACCTGGGCAGGCGCTTGCGGGCGTCTGCCAACATGTCATCGGAGCTGTCCATACCCGTGACCTCTGCTTGGGGGAAACGCTCGGCCAGTACTTCGGTGGAGTTCCCCGGCCCGCACCCCAGGTCGACGGCGGTCACCACGTCGGTGTTGGGAATTGCCGCAACCAGGTCACGGACGGGGCGAGTGCGCTGCTGTTCGAACATCGTGTACTGCTTGGCGGACCAGGTCATCACAGCTTCCTTCTTTCTTAGAGGTGGCGACAGCCTAAATCTTGTGAGCCATGAGAACAAATGCTGGGGTTGGTGTGCTGCCTGCACAAAGGCAGCGCGTGCACCGACGCCTGTTCATCGCCCATAAAAAACCCCCGATGCTTTCGCTATCGGGGGTTTTGTTTGTTCCAAGGTGTCAGGCCTTAGAACGGGATATCGTCATCAAAGCTGTCGAAATCCTGAGCCGGTTGCGGAGCAGCCTGTTGTGGCGCTGGGCGCGACTCACGCTGTGGCTGCTGGCTTGGCTGCGGACGCGACTGCTGCGGGCGCGGTGCCGAGTTGGACATGCCGCCCTGGCCCTGTTGGTCGCCCTGTGGACGGCCGCCCAGCAGTTGCATGGTGCCTTGCATGTCGACCACGATTTCGGTGGTGTAACGCTTGATGCCGTCTTTTTCCCACTCGCGGGTTTGCAGTTTGCCTTCGATGTACACCTGCGAACCTTTGCGCAGGTATTCACCGGCGATCTCTGCGACCTTGCCGAACATCGACACGCGGTGCCATTCGGTCTTCTCGACCTTCTGGCCGGTCTGCTTGTCGGTCCACTGTTCGCTGGTCGCCAGGCTCAGGTTGGTCACGGCGTTACCGTTAGGCAAGTAGCGAACTTCGGGATCCTGGCCGCAAGTACCGACCAATATGACTTTGTTAACCCCACGGGCCATAACGTTCTCCTAGGCTGGGCGCGCTGTCGGCACTGGGTTGACCAGTTGCTCGAGCGTCGCGCGATCCAATAATTCGGTGTCCAATTTGATGTAAATGGCCGCTTCTTCTGCGACCACAACTGCATCCGTTACCCCTACGACGGCCTTCAGGCGCTCGACCAGGCCAGCTTCGCGGATCGCCTCGGGCGATAGCGGCAAACGCAGGCTGGTGACGTAGGGAGGTTCGCGCATGGTAACAGCAAAGGCCAGCCAAAGTGCAGCCAGCGCGGCGCATCCGAGGAACACAACCGACAAACCGCCATGCTGGAACATCCAGCCGCCCATGATGCCACCCAACGCGGAGCCCAGGAACTGGCTGGTGGAATACACCCCCATGGCCGTGCCCTTGCCGCCCGCCGGTGAAACTTTACTGATCAGCGACGGCAACGACGCTTCGAGCAGGTTGAACGCGGTGAAAAACACCACCGTGCCGATCACCAATGCGCGCAGGCTGTCGCCGAACTGCCAGAAGAATAGTTCAGTGAGCATCAATGTCGCGACGGCGCCGAGTAAAACTCGTTTCATTTTGCGTTTCTTCTCGCCATAGATAATGAACGGGATCATGGCGAAGAACGAAATCAACAGCGCAGTGAGGTAGACCCACCAGTGCTGCTCCTTGGGTAACCCGGCTTTTTCCACCAGGGCCAGGGGCAAGGCGACGAAGCTGCACATCAGCATGGCGTGTAATACGAAGATACCTAAATCCAGGCGCAGCAGGTCCGGGTGCTTGAGCGTCGGCAGCAACGCCTTGCGTGCAACGCCCGATTCACGGTGCGCCAGGGTGCCGGTGGAGCGCGGCACCATAAAGGCCACGATCAGGATGCCGAACAACGCCATGCCGCCCGTGGCCAGGAACAGCCCATGCAAGCCGAACGCACGCGTGAGCAAGGGCCCGACCACCATGGCCACGGCAAACGACAGGCCGATGGTCATGCCGATCATCGCCATGGCCTTGGTGCGGTGTTGTTCGCGGGTCAGGTCGGACAACAGCGCCATCACGGCGGCGGAAATCGCACCGGCGCCCTGCAGGATGCGGCCGGCGATCACGCCCCAGATCGAATCGGATTGGGCCGCTAGCACACTGCCAAGGGCGAATACGATCAGCCCGAGATAGATCACCGGGCGACGGCCAATGCGGTCGGAAATAATCCCGAACGGGATCTGGAAAATCGCCTGGGTCAGGCCATAGGCTCCAATCGCCAGGCCGATCAAGGCGGGGGTCGCACCTGCGAGATCCATCCCATAGGTGGCCAGCACCGGCAGCACCATAAACATGCCCAGCATACGGAAGGCGAACACCAGGGCCAGACCGCTTGCCGCTCGGGTCTCGCCGCTACTCATGCGTTCGCTGTGGGGATCGTGCATGGAAAAACCTCGTGTGAACCGGCGGCGATTCTACCAGTCCCATCGATTGAGAGGGTATATGCGGCGCTTTGCCGCGCAGCTTTCATGTAAGGCTGCAAGCGGCGTTTTGACAGTGTATATTCATCCAGTCTTTAGCCGTATACTCCGGCATCATTTACGCCCGCCGTGCGAGGCCATCTTGGACAAGATCCTGATTCGTGGGGCTAGAACCCACAACCTGAAGAACATCGACCTGACCCTGCCCCGGGACAAACTGATCGTCATCACCGGCTTGTCCGGCTCCGGCAAATCGTCCCTGGCGTTCGACACGCTGTATGCCGAAGGTCAGCGTCGCTATGTGGAATCGCTGTCGGCCTACGCCCGGCAGTTCTTGTCGATGATGGAAAAGCCCGATGTCGACACCATTGAAGGCCTGTCGCCGGCTATTTCCATCGAGCAGAAATCCACGTCCCACAACCCGCGCTCCACCGTGGGTACCATTACCGAGATCTACGACTACCTGCGCCTGCTCTACGCACGCGTGGGTATCCCCCGCTGCCCGGACCACGATATCCCCCTGGAAGCCCAGACCGTCAGCCAGATGGTCGACCTGGTGCTGGCCCAGCCCGAAGGCGCCAAGCTGATGCTGCTGGCGCCCGTCATTCGCGAGCGCAAGGGCGAACACCTGTCGGTCTTCGAAGAACTGCGTGCCCAGGGCTTCGTGCGTGCGCGCATCAACGGCAAGCTCTATGAGCTGGACGAAGCGCCGAAGCTGGACAAGCAGAAAAAGCACTCCATTGATGTGGTGGTCGACCGATTCAAGGTGCGCGCCGACTTGCAGCAGCGTTTGGCGGAATCGTTCGAAACCGCGCTGAAGCTGGCCGATGGCATTGCCCTGGTAGCACCGATGGATGACGAGCCGGGCGAAGAGATCATCTTCTCCGCACGCTTCGCCTGCCCGATCTGTGGCCATGCCATCAGCGAGCTGGAACCCAAACTGTTTTCCTTCAACAACCCGGCGGGCGCCTGCCCGACCTGCGACGGCCTGGGTGTGAAGCAGTTTTTCGATATCAAGCGCCTGGTCAATGGCGAACTGACCTTGGCCGAGGGGGCGATACGCGGATGGGACAGGCGTAACGTCTATTACTTCCAGATGCTTGGGTCGTTGGCCTCCCACTACAAGTTCAGCCTGGAAGTACCGTTCAACCAGCTCCCGGCAGACCAGCAGAAGGTCATTCTAAATGGCAGCGGTTCGCAGAATGTCGACTTCAAATACCTGAACGACCGCGGCGATATCGTCAAGCGCTCGCACCCGTTCGAAGGCATCGTGCCAAACCTGGAACGCCGTTACCGCGAAACCGAATCGGCGAGCGTGCGCGAGGAGCTGGCGAAGTTCCTCAGTACGCAGCCATGCCCGGACTGCCGTGGCACGCGCCTGCGCCGTGAAGCCCGGCATGTATGGGTGGGCGAGAAGACCCTGCCGGCAGTGACCAACCTGCCGATCGGCGATGCCTGTGAATACTTTGGCGTGCTGAAGCTGACCGGTCGTCGTGGAGAAATTGCCGACAAGATCCTCAAGGAGATTCGCGAGCGATTGCAGTTTCTGGTCAACGTGGGCCTGGACTATCTATCGCTGGACCGCAGCGCCGATACCTTGTCTGGTGGTGAGGCACAGCGTATTCGCCTGGCCAGCCAGATTGGCGCGGGCCTTGTAGGCGTGCTGTATATCCTCGACGAGCCGTCGATTGGCTTGCACCAACGGGATAACGACCGCCTGCTGGGCACGCTGAAACACCTGCGCGATATCGGCAATACCGTGATCGTGGTCGAGCATGATGAAGACGCTATCCGCCTGGCGGACTACGTGGTCGATATCGGCCCCGGCGCGGGCGTGCATGGTGGCCATATAGTTGCTGAAGGCACGCCTGCCGAGGTGATGGCACATCCTGATTCACTGACCGGCAAATACTTGTCGGGGCGTGTGAAGATTGAAGTACCTGCCAAGCGGACGCCGCGCAACAAGAAAATGGCGCTGCATCTCAAGGGCGCGCGCGGGAACAACCTGCGCAATGTCGACCTGGAGATTCCGCTGGGCCTGCTGACCTGCGTGACCGGCGTTTCCGGTTCGGGCAAGTCGACACTGATCAACAACACCCTGTTCCCACTGAGTGCTACCGCCCTGAATGGCGCGACCACCCTGGAAGCGGCGGCTCACGACAGCATCAAGGGCCTGGAGCATTTGGACAAGGTCGTCGACATCGACCAGAGCCCGATTGGGCGTACGCCTCGCTCCAACCCAGCCACCTACACCGGGCTGTTTACCCCTATCCGTGAGTTGTTCGCTGGCGTGCCAGAGTCGCGCTCACGGGGTTATGGGCCGGGCCGGTTCTCGTTCAACGTCAAGGGTGGCCGCTGTGAAGCGTGCCAGGGCGATGGCCTCATCAAGGTGGAGATGCACTTCCTGCCGGACATCTACGTGCCTTGCGATGTGTGCAAGAGCAAGCGCTACAACCGCGAGACCCTGGAGATCAAGTACAAGGGCAAGAGCATCCACGAGACCCTGGAAATGACGATCGAGGAAGCTCGCGAGTTCTTCGACGCAGTGCCGGCGTTGGCGCGCAAGCTGCAGACGCTAATGGATGTGGGCCTGTCGTACATCAAGCTGGGGCAATCAGCGACCACGCTGTCGGGTGGCGAGGCGCAGCGGGTCAAGCTGTCTCGCGAGCTGTCCAAGCGCGATACTGGCAAAACCTTGTACATCCTCGATGAGCCGACCACTGGCCTGCACTTCGCGGATATCCAGCAGTTGCTGGACGTACTTCACCGCTTGCGGGACCACGGCAATACCGTGGTGGTGATCGAGCACAACCTTGATGTGATCAAGACTGCCGACTGGCTGGTAGACCTGGGGCCGGAAGGCGGCTCGAAGGGTGGCCAGATCATCGCAGTGGGCACGCCGGAGCAGGTCTGCGAAATGCCGCAGTCGCACACCGGTTACTACCTGAAACCGTTGCTGGAACGCGACCGGGCCTGATCTTTTCATCGTCCAATAAAAAGCCCCTGTCACTTTGCGGTGACAGGGGCTTTTTATAGCCGGGAATCAGAACTGCGATTGCAGGTAATTCTCCAGACCGATCAGCTTGATCAGGCCCAACTGCTTTTCCAGCCAGTAGGTGTGATCTTCTTCGGTGTCATTCAACTGCACCCGCAGTATTTCCCGGGTGACATAGTCGTTGTGCTGCTCGCAAAGCTCTATGCCCTTGCAGAGTGCGGCACGGACCTTGTATTCAAGGCGAAGATCGGCAGCGAGCATGTCAGGCACTGTGGTACCCACGTCCAGATCATCAGGACGCATACGCGGCGTGCCTTCGAGCATCAGAATGCGGCGCATCAGGGCGTCAGCGTGCTGTGCCTCTTCTTCCATTTCGTGGTTGATACGCTCGTAGAGCTCGGTAAAGCCCCAGTCTTCGTACATACGCGAATGGATGAAATATTGGTCACGAGCTGCCAGTTCGCCCGTCAGCAACGTGTTGAGGTAATCGATTACGTCGGGGTGACCTTGCATCGCCCTACATCTCCCTGCTTGAAAGACTGTAGTTTGAACCATGCTGACTTGAAGGTCACGGGACAAACGGCAGAAAAGTGAAGATTTCCGGAGAAAAGTAGCTGAAATAACGCAAAAACCGCCCAAATGAGGGCGGTTCTGCTTATCGTTTAGAGTCAGTTAAGCGATACACCCAGTGCCTTTGCGATTGCTTCTCCATAAGCCGGGTCGGCCTTATAGAAGTGCTGCAGTTGACGCTGGACCACATCACTAGAAACCCCACCCATGGCGCCCGCGATGTTATTGGTGAGCAAAGCTTTCTGCTCATCATTCATCAGACGGAACAGCGCACCGGCGTGGCTGTAGTAGTCCGTATCTTCGCGATGATCGTAGCGATCAGCGGCGCCGCTCAGGGCCAATGCTGGCTCTGCATACTGCGGAGCTTGTTTCGGTGCGTCGGCATAGCTGTTTGGCTCGTAGTTCGGAGCTGCACCACCGTTGCTGCCGAAAGCCATGGAACCGTCACGCTGGTAGCTGTTAACCGGGCTACGTGGCGCGTTCACCGGCAGTTGCTGGTGGTTGGTGCCCACACGGTAACGGTGAGCATCGGCGTAGGCAAAAACCCGACCTTGCAGCATACGGTCTGGCGACAGGCCAACGCCTGGGACCATGTTGCTTGGGCCAAATGCCGCCTGCTCGACTTCTGCGAAGTAGTTCTGCGGATTACGGTTGAGCTCCAACTCACCCACTTCAATCAACGGAAACTCTTTTTGCGACCAGGTCTTGGTCACATCAAACGGGTTCTCGTAATGGGCATTCGCCTGCGCCTCGGTCATGATCTGGATGCACACGCGCCACTTGGGGAAGTCACCACGCTCGATTGCACCAAACAGATCACGCTGGGCGTAGTCAGGATCGGTACCCGCCAAGCGTGCAGCCTCGGCCGGCGCCAGGTTCTTGATGCCTTGCTTGGTCTTGTAGTGCCACTTCACCCAATGACGCTCGCCCTGGGCGTTGATCAGACTGTAAGTGTGGCTGCCAAAACCATGCATGTGACGGTAGCCGTCTGGAATCCCGCGGTCCGAAAACAGGATGGTGACCTGGTGCAAAGCCTCTGGGGAGTGCGACCAGAAATCCCACATCATCTGCGCGCTTTTCAGGTTGCTTTGGGGCAGACGCTTCTGGGTGTGGATAAAGTCCGGGAATTTCAGCGGGTCACGGATAAAGAACACCGGGGTGTTGTTACCAACGATGTCCCAGTTACCCTCTTCGGTATAGAACTTCAGGGCAAAGCCACGTGGATCACGTTCAGTGTCAGCAGAACCGCGCTCACCGCCTACAGTGGAGAATCGCAAGAATGTCGGCGTTTGCTTGCCAACAGATTCGAACAGCTTGGCGCTGGTGTACTGGGTGATGTCACGGGTGACTGTGAACGTACCGTAGGCGCCCGATCCTTTGGCGTGCACGCGACGCTCAGGAATGTTTTCACGGTTGAAGTGAGCGAGCTTCTCGATCAGGTGGAAATCGTCGAGTAACAACGGACCACGAGGGCCCGCGGAACGGGAGTTCTGGTTATCCGCAACGGGAGCGCCGCTGGCGGTGGTAAGGACTTTATTCTGGCTCATGCTCAATCTTCCTCAGGTCGGACTTGGAACTGCCGGCTAATCGGCTTGGAGGGAGTATTAATCATCAACACCACGCGTACAAATTCATTAAATTGCAGGCGTCGATAGAGAATAACTAACAGCACTCCGTTCGCTATAGTGCAGCGCCCGGCCTACGGAAGCTTGTATAAATTGCGCTTTTGTTACGCGCACAAAAAACCGGGCACTAGGCCCGGTTCTTCGTTGCAGCTTGTCGTCTTACTCGGCGCTTACAGCTTCGCCGGCAGTAGCACGATCAACCAACTCGACGTACGCCATAGGCGCGTTGTCGCCAGCGCGGAAACCGCACTTGAGGATGCGCAGGTAGCCACCCTCACGGGTAGCGTAACGCTTGCCCAGGTCGTTGAAGAGCTTACCAACGATAGCTTTCGAACGAGTACGGTCGAAAGCCAGACGGCGGTTAGCCAGGCTGTCTGTCTTGGCCAAAGTGATCAGCGGCTCAGCAACGCGACGCAGTTCTTTAGCTTTCGGCAGTGTAGTTTTGATCAGCTCGTGCTCGAACAGCGACACCGCCATGTTTTGGAACATGGCCTTGCGGTGCGAGCTGGTACGGCTCAGGTGACGACCACTTTTACGATGACGCATGGTTCATTCCTTACCAAACTCACGTTCGGTGATTACGACGATCAGGCAGTCGCCTTGTCGTCCTTCTTAAGACTTGCAGGCGGCCAGTTGTCGAGGCGCATGCCGAGGGACAGACCGCGGGAGGCCAGAACGTCCTTGATTTCAGTCAAGGATTTCTTGCCCAGGTTCGGAGTCTTCAACAGTTCTACTTCGGTGCGCTGGATCAGGTCACCGATGTAGTAAATGTTTTCCGCCTTAAGGCAGTTAGCCGAACGTACAGTCAGTTCCAGATCGTCAACCGGGCGAAGCAGGATCGGATCGATCTCGTCTTCTTGCTCGATTACCACTGGTTCGCTGTCACCTTTGAGGTCGACGAACGCAGCCAACTGCTGTTGCAGAATGGTTGCAGCGCGGCGGATAGCCTCTTCAGGATCCAGGGTACCGTTGGTTTCCAGATCAATAACCAGCTTGTCCAGGTTAGTACGCTGCTCGACACGGGCGTTTTCCACCACGTATGCGATACGGCGAACCGGGCTGAACGAAGAGTCAAGCTGCAAGCGACCAATGCTGCGGCTTTCGTCTTCATCGCTCTGACGCGAGTCGGCCGGTTCATAACCACGACCACGAGCTACAGTGAGCTTCATGTTCAGGGCGCCGTTAGACGCCAGGTTAGCGATTACGTGATCGGGGTTAACGATCTCGACATCATGATCCAGCTGAATATCGGCAGCGGTAACCACCCCCGAACCCTTCTTCGACAAGGTCAGCGTAACTTCGTCACGGCCGTGCAGCTTGATAGCCAGACCTTTAAGGTTCAACAGGATTTCAATTACGTCTTCCTGTACACCTTCGATGGCGCTGTACTCGTGGAGCACACCGTCAATCTCGGCCTCGACTACTGCACAGCCGGGCATTGAGGACAACAGGATGCGGCGCAGCGCGTTGCCCAGGGTGTGGCCAAAACCACGCTCGAGAGGCTCGAGAGTAATTTTGGCGCGGGTTGGACTGACAACCTGCACATCAATGTGGCGGGGTGTCAGGAACTCATTTACCGAAATCTGCATGGATGCACCTATTTTCTAGCCCTTACTTGGAGTAGAGCTCGACAATCAGGCTTTCGTTGATGTCGGCGGACAGATCACTGCGAGCAGGAACGTTCTTGAAAACGCCCGACTTCTTCTCAGTGTCTACTTCTACCCATTCTACGCGGCCACGTTGGGCACACAGATCGAGAGCTTGGACAATGCGAAGTTGGTTTTTTGCTTTCTCGCGAACTGCGACCACGTCACCAGCACGAACCTGGTAGGACGGAACGTTTACGGTCTGACCGTTAACGCTGATCGACTTGTGCGATACCAGCTGACGGGATTCGGCACGAGTCGAACCAAAGCCCATACGGTATACAACGTTGTCCAGACGGCATTCGAGCAGTTGCAGCAGGTTTTCACCGGTTGCACCTTTCTTGCCAGCAGCTTCTTTGTAGTAGCCGCTGAACTGACGCTCGAGAACGCCGTAGATACGACGGACCTTCTGCTTTTCACGCAGTTGGGTGCCGTAGTCGGACTGGCGACCGCGGCGTTGGCCGTGGATACCAGGTGCTGCTTCAATGTTGCACTTCGATTCGATCGCGCGCACGCCGCTCTTCAGGAAGAGATCGGTGCCTTCGCGACGAGCGAGTTTGCATTTTGGACCAATGTAACGAGCCATTCTTTACAATCTCCTGGATTACACGCGGCGCTTCTTCGGCGGACGGCACCCGTTGTGCGGGATTGGCGTCACGTCGGTGATGCTGGCGATCTTATAGCCACAGCCGTTCAAAGCACGGACAGCAGACTCACGACCTGGACCTGGACCCTTGACGTTAACGTCGAGGTTTTTCAGGCCGTATTCCAGCGCAGCTTGACCAGCACGTTCAGCAGCTACTTGAGCAGCAAACGGGGTGGACTTGCGGGAACCGCGGAAACCCGAACCACCGGAGGTAGCCCAAGAAAGCGCGTTACCTTGACGGTCGGTGATGGTCACGATTGTGTTGTTAAAAGATGCATGGATGTGGGCGATGCCATCAACCACTGTCTTTTTAACTTTTTTACGAGGACGAGCAGCAGGTTTTGCCATGATAATTTTCCTGTCGATTCGCTGGGGCGATTACTTGCGGATCGGCTTACGCGGACCTTTACGGGTACGCGCGTTAGTCTTGGTACGCTGACCGCGTACTGGAAGACCACGACGATGACGCAGACCGCGATAGCAACCGAGGTCCATCAAACGCTTGATTTTCATGTTGATTTCGCGACGCAGGTCACCTTCAGTGGTGAACTTCGCCACTTCGCCACGCAGCTGTTCAATCTGCTCGTCGCTCAGATCCTTGATCTTAGCGGCTGGGTTTACCCCAGCAACTGCGCAAATTTTCTGCGCAGTAGTGCGACCAACACCATAGATGTAGGTCAGCGAGATAACAGTGTGCTTGTTATCTGGAATGTTAACGCCTGCAATACGGGCCATTCAGTGGGACTCCAATTGACAGCTACCTACGCCCCGGAAGCCAAGAAATAGGGCGCGAGATAATATCGCTGTAATAACAAATAATCAACCCGGCAGCGCACTAGCTGCCGGGCTTCAAGCGGATCACACTCAGCCTTGGCGCTGTTTGTGACGCGGTTCCGCGCTGCAAATTACTCGAACAACACCTTCGCGGCGAATAATCTTGCAGTTACGGCACAGCTTTTTCACCGATGCACGAACTTTCATCACCAACTCCTCGAACCTTATGGGGTACTCAGCGCAACATGCCGCTGCCGTAGCCCTTCAGGTTGGCTTTCTTCATCAGGGATTCGTACTGGTGCGAAACGAGGTGCGATTGTACTTGGGACATGAAGTCCATCACAACCACGACCACGATCAGCAACGAGGTCCCGCCAAGGTAGAACGGAACGTTTGCTGCAACCACCAGGAACTGGGGCAACAAGCACACGGCCGTCATATATAGAGCACCGAACAGGGTCAAACGGGTCAGAACGCCATCAATATAGCGTGCCGACTGCTCACCTGGACGGATGCCCGGAATAAAGGCACCGGACTTCTTCAGGTTTTCCGCTACGTCTTTCGGATTGAACATCAACGCCGTATAGAAGAAGCAGAAGAAAATAATCCCTGCACTAAACAGCAGAATATTCAACGGCTGACCAGGAGCGATCGACTGAGAGAGGTCCTGCAACCAGCCCATATTTTCGGACTGACCAAACCAGGTACCCAACGAAGCCGGAAACAGCAAGATGCTGCTCGCGAAAATTGCCGGAATAACACCGGCCATATTCACTTTCAGCGGCAAGTGGCTGGTCTGCGCAGCGAAGACCTTACGGCCCTGCTGACGCTTGGCGTAGTGAACAGCAATACGACGCTGGCCACGCTCAATGAACACCACAAAACCGATAATCGCTACTGCCAGCAAACCGATGGCAACCAAGGCGAAGATATTGATATCACCCTGACGCGCAGACTCGAAAGACTGCCCGATTGCTCTCGGAAGACCGGCGACGATACCTGCGAAAATCAACATCGAGATACCGTTGCCAACACCACGCTCAGTAATCTGCTCACCCAGCCACATCATGAACATCGCACCAGCCACAAACGTGGATACTGCGACGAAATGGAAGCCAAAGTCACCAGTGAACGCAACGCCCTGCCCTGCCAGGCCAACGGACATGCCGATAGCTTGAACCAGGGCGAGGACGACAGTGCCGTAGCGGGTGTACTGGCTAATCTTGCGACGGCCAGCTTCACCTTCCTTCTTCAACTGCTCCAGCTGCGGGCTGACGGCTGTCATCAGTTGCATGATGATCGATGCCGAAATGTACGGCATGATCCCCAGTGCAAAGATGCTCATCCGCTCCAGCGCGCCGCCGGAAAACATGTTGAACAAGCTAAGAATGGTCCCCTCATTCTGTCGAAACAGGTCTGCGAGTCGGTCCGGGTTGATACCTGGAACCGGGATGTGTGCGCCTATTCGGTAGACGATAATCGCCAGGAACAGAAAACGCAGACGAGCCCAAAGTTCAGACATACCGCCTTTGCCGAGCGCTGAGAGAGCACCTTGCTTAGCCATTTATTCCTCGAACTTGCCGCCAGCTGCTTCGATAGCCGAACGCGCACCTTTGGTGGCGCCGATTCCCTTGCCGATAGTGACAGCGCGAGTCACTTCACCGGACAGCATGATTTTCACACGCTGTACGTTGACGTTGATCACGTTGGCATCTTTCAGGGTCTGCACAGTAACGATGTCGCCTTCCACTTTAGCCAGCTCGGACAGACGCACTTCTGCGCGGTCCATGGCTTTCAGGGATACGAAACCGAACTTAGGCAGGCGACGATGCAGCGGCTGTTGACCACCTTCAAAGCCTGGAGCAATGGTGCCACCGGAGCGGGAGGTTTGACCCTTGTGGCCACGGCCACCGGTCTTACCCAAACCACTACCGATACCACGGCCCGGACGATGCTTTTCGCGACGGGAACCCGGCGCTGGACTCAGATCATTGAGTTTCATCGATTAACCCTCTACACGCAGCATGTAGTAAGCCTTGTTGATCATCCCGCGATTCTCGGGAGTATCCTGGACTTCTACAGTGTGACCGATGCGACGCAGACCCAAACCTTTAACGCACAATTTGTGGTTAGGGATGCGGCCGGTCATGCTTTTGATCAGCGTTACTTTAACGGTAGCCATGATCAGAAGATCTCCTTGACAGTCAGACCACGCTTAGCAGCGATGGACTCAGGAGATTGCATAGCCTTCAGACCCTTGAAAGTGGCGTGAACCACGTTTACCGGGTTAGTCGAGCCGTAGCACTTGGCCAGAACGTTCTGAACGCCAGCAACTTCGAGGACAGCACGCATAGCGCCGCCAGCGATGATACCGGTACCTTCAGAAGCAGGCTGCATGTACACCTTCGAAGCGCCGTGAGCGGACTTCATTGCGTACTGCAGAGTGGTGCCGTTCAGATCAACTTGGATCATGTTGCGACGAGCAGCTTCCATTGCCTTCTGGATCGCGGCAGGCACTTCACGTGACTTGCCACGGCCGAAGCCAACACGCCCTTTACCATCACCCACCACGGTCAACGCGGTGAAAGTGAAGATACGGCCGCCTTTAACGGTTTTGGCTACGCGGTTAACTTGAACCAGCTTCTCAATGTAGCCTTCGTCGCGCTTTTGGTCGTTATTTGACATAACTTAGAACTCCAGCCCAGCTTCACGAGCAGCATCAGCCAGCGCTTTCACGCGGCCGTGGTACTTGAAGCCAGAGCGGTCGAAAGCCACTTGCGAGACGCCAGCGGCCTTAGCACGCGTAGCGACCAGCTGGCCAACCTTTGTGGCCGCGTCGATGTTGCCAGTGGCACCATCACGCAGTTCTTTATCCAAAGTCGAGGCGCTTGCCAGGACTTTGTTGCCGTCGGCCGAGATGACCTGGGCGTAGATGTGCTGCGACGAGCGGAACACGCAGAGACGCACGACTTCGAGTTCGTGCATTTTCAGGCGTGCTTTGCGAGCGCGACGCAGTCGAGTAACTTTTTTGTCGGTCATTTGCTATGCCCTACTTCTTCTTGGCTTCTTTACGACGGACGACTTCGTCCGCGTAGCGCACACCTTTGCCTTTGTACGGCTCTGGTGGACGGAAGTCGCGGATCTCAGCGGCCACTTGACCTACCAGCTGCTTGTCGATGCCCTTGATCAGGATATCGGTCTGGCTAGGAGTCTCAGCAGTGATGCCCGCTGGCAGTTCGTAATCCACTGGGTGCGAGAAGCCAAGGGCAAGGTTCAAAACCGTGCCTTTTGCTTGCGCTTTGTAACCAACACCGACCAGCTGGAGCTTGCGCTCGAAGCCTTGGCTTACGCCTTGGACCATGTTGTTTACCAACGCACGCGTGGTACCGGCCATTGCGCGAGTTTGTTGATCGCCATTGCGAGCAGCGAAACGCAGCTCACCAGCTTCTTCAACGATCTCAACGGACGAATGGATGTTCAGTTCAAGAGTACCCTTGGCACCCTTCACCGAAAGCTGTTGGCCTGCGAATTTGACTTCGACACCGGCTGGCAGCTTAACGGGGTTCTTAGCGACGCGAGACATGCTTATCCCCCCTTAGAACACAGTGCAAAGAACTTCGCCGCCGACACCGGCAGCGCGCGCAGCACGATCCGTCATCACACCTTTGTTGGTGGAGACGATAGACACGCCCAGACCGCCACGAACTTTCGGCAGATCCTCAGCGGACTTGTACTGACGCAGGCCTGGACGGCTAACGCGCTTCACTTCCTCGATGACCGAACGGCCTTCGAAGTACTTCAGCTCGATGGACAGCAGTGGTTTGATTTCGCTGCTGATCTGATAACCCGCAATGTAGCCTTCGTCTTTCAGGACTTTGGCAACAGCTACCTTCAACTTGGAAGATGGCATGCTTACGACGGACTTTTCAGCCATCTGGGCATTACGGATACGAGTTAGCATGTCCGCTAACGGGTCCTGCATACTCATGGGCTAGACGCTCCTAATACAAAAAAATTAGCCTTGCGGCTACATATGTCGCCGAGAATCTCCGAGCACAAAAAACACGGGCTCAGGCGAGCCGCGTATTTTAGACATACTCCAGAAATGAAACAAGCCCCAAAAGGGGCTTGATCCAGATTCAAGGTCACCGGCGGTCAGTATCTTGCGATTCCGACCACCTGGACGTTGAAAGTACTTACCAGCTGGCTTTAACCAGACCTGGTACGTCACCACGCATTGCCGCTTCACGCAGTTTGTTACGGCCGAGGCCGAACTTGCGGTAAACGCCGTGTGGACGACCGGTCAGGCGGCAGCGGTTACGCATGCGCGAAGCGCTTGCGTCACGTGGCTGCTTCTGCAGAGCAACTGTAGCTTCCCAGCGTGCTTCTGGACTTGCGTTCAGATCAACGATGATTGCTTTCAGTGCTGCACGCTTCTTGGCGTACTTGGCAACCGTGAGCTGACGCTTCAGCTCGCGGTTTTTCATGCTCATCTTGGCCATGGTCCTACTCCAATCAGTTGCGGAACGGGAATTTGAAAGCACGCAACAGGGCGCGACCTTCATCATCGTTCTTGGCAGTGGTGGTCAGGGTGATGTCCAGACCGCGGAGAGCATCGATCTTGTCGTAGTCGATTTCCGGGAAGATGATCTGCTCTTTCACGCCCATGCTGTAGTTACCACGACCATCGAAGGACTTGGCATTCAGGCCGCGGAAGTCGCGAACCCGAGGCAGGGAGATCGACAGCAGACGATCCAGGAATTCGTACATACGCTCACGGCGCAGAGTCACCTTGACGCCGATCGGCCAACCTTCACGGACTTTAAAGCCAGCGATGGATTTCCGAGCGTAAGTCACAACGACTTTTTGACCGGTGATCTTTTCCAGGTCGGCAACAGCGTGCTCGATGACTTTTTTGTCGCCGATCGCTTCGCCCAGACCCATGTTCAGGGTAATTTTGGTGACGCGCGGAACTTCCATCACGTTCCCGAGCTTAAGTTCTTCCTTAAGCTTAGGGGCGATTTCCTTCCGGTAAATCTCTTGTAGTCGTGCCATGGTCTAATCTACCTAGCAGTGTTCAAGCATCAACCGCTTTTTGGGTCGACTTGAAGACACGAATTTTCTTACCGTCTTCTACTTTGAAACCAACGCGGTCAGCCTTGTTGGTTTCGCCGTTGAAGATGGCGACGTTAGAAGCATCCAGCGGAGCTTCTTTCTCGACGATACCGCCCTGCACGCCCGACATCGGGTTAGGCTTGGTATGACGCTTGACCAGGTTCAGACCACCGATAACCAGACGGTTATTAGCGAGAACCTTAAGCACCTTACCGCGCTTACCTTTGTCTTTGCCGGCGATCACGATGATCTCGTCGTCACGACGAATCTTTTGCATGTCGGATCTCCTTACAGCACTTCTGGGGCGAGCGAGACGATCTTCATGAACTTCTCAGTACGAAGTTCACGGGTCACTGGCCCAAAGATACGGGTGCCGATCGGCTCTTGCTTGTTGTTCAGAAGAACAGCAGCGTTGCCATCAAAGCGGATAATGGAGCCATCAGCACGACGTACGCCGTGACGAGTGCGGACTACAACAGCAGTCATCACTTGGCCTTTTTTCACCTTACCGCGAGGAATTGCTTCCTTCACGGTAACTTTGATGATGTCACCGATACCAGCGTAACGACGATGGGAGCCACCCAGCACCTTGATGCACATAACACGGCGAGCGCCGCTGTTATCGGCCACATCGAGCATGGATTGAGTCTGAATCATATAATTTCTCCGACCCCTAGTCCTTAGACTTCCACAGCGCGTTCGAGAACATCAACCAGCGCCCAAGACTTGGTCTTGGCCATCGGACGAGTTTCACGAATAGTGACTTTGTCGCCGATGTGGCACTGATTGGTTTCGTCGTGCGCGTGCAGCTTAGTCGAACGCTTAACATATTTACCGTAGATCGGGTGCTTAACGCGACGCTCGATCAAAACGGTGATGGTTTTGTCCATCTTGTCGCTGACAACACGGCCAGTCAGCGTACGGACAGTCTTTTCGGCTTCAGCCATGATCACTTACCTGCCTGCTGGTTGAGCACAGTCTTCACGCGAGCGATGTCACGCTTAACTTGCGAGAGCAGATGAGACTGCCCCAACTGGCCAGTTGCTTTCTGCATACGCAGATTGAACTGGTCGCGCAGCAGGCCGAGCAGTTGCTCGTTCAGCTGCTGTGCGGATTTTTCACGAAGTTCATTCGCTTTCATCACATCACCGTCCGTTTAACAAAGGAGGTGGCGAGCGGCAGCTTTGCAGCAGCCAGGGCGAAAGCCTCACGCGCCAGCTCTTCAGAAACACCCTCGATTTCATACAGGACTTTGCCTGGCTGAATCTGGGCTACCCAGTACTCCACGTTACCCTTACCTTTACCCATCCGAACCTCGAGAGGTTTTTTGGAGATCGGCTTGTCCGGGAATACACGGATCCAGATCTTGCCGCCACGTTTTACGTGACGGGTCAGAGCACGACGCGCTGACTCGATCTGACGAGCGGTGAGACGACCACGAGCTACAGACTTCAGCGCGAACTCGCCGAAGCTGACTTTGCTACCGCGCTGAGCCAGACCACGGTTGTGGCCTGTCATCTGCTTGCGGAACTTCGTACGCTTAGGTTGCAACATTTGGCGTACCCCTTACTTAGCAGCTTTTTTACGAGGCGCTGGTGCTTGTGGTTTCAGTTCTTCTTGGCGACCACCAATTACTTCGCCTTTGAAGATCCAAACCTTTACACCGATCACACCGTAAGTGGTGTGAGCTTCGTAGTTGGCATAGTCGATGTCGGCACGCAGGGTGTGCAGTGGCACACGACCTTCGCGATACCATTCAGTACGTGCGATTTCAGCACCGCCGAGACGACCGCTCACTTGGATTTTGATGCCTTTGGCACCAATGCGCATGGCGTTCTGTACGGCGCGCTTCATAGCGCGACGGAACATTACGCGACGCTCCAGCTGCTGAGCTACGCTCTGCGCAACCAGCATACCGTCGAGCTCCGGCTTGCGGATCTCTTCGATATTGATGTGCACAGGCACACCCATTTGCTTGGTCAGGTCCT
Organism: Pseudomonas sp. AM4(2022); assembly: GCF_036346515.1. Lineage (NCBI taxonomy): Bacteria > Pseudomonadati > Pseudomonadota > Gammaproteobacteria > Pseudomonadales > Pseudomonadaceae > Pseudomonas > Pseudomonas sp. AM4(2022). The sequence goes on along the minus strand of NZ_JAOTNW010000023.1, from coordinate 23,184 downwards.
GACGCAGTTTCTCAACATCTTCACCTTTCTTCCCGATAACGATACCTGGACGAGCGGTGTGGATGGTGATACGTGCAGTTTGGGCCGGACGATGGATATCGATACGGCTTACGGACGCGCTTTTTAGTTTGTCTTGGAGATACTCACGCACCTTCAGATCAGCGAACAAGTAGTCCGCATAAGTCCGACCGTCTGCGTACCAGACGGAGGTGTGCTCCTTGACGATTCCCAGGCGAATGCCAATGGGATGTACTTTCTGACCCATCTCTTCGACTCCGTTACTTGTCAGCAACCTTGACAGTGATATGGCAAGACCGCTTGACGATGCGATCAGCACGGCCTTTGGCACGTGGCATGATGCGCTTCAGCGAACGCCCTTCGTTGACGAAAACGGTGCTGACCTTCAGGTCATCAACGTCTGCGCCTTCGTTATGCTCGGCGTTGGCTACGGCCGACTCCAGCACTTTCTTCATGATCTCGGCGGCTTTCTTACTGCTGAAAGCCAACAGGTTGAGCGCTTCGCCCACCTTCTTCCCGCGGATCTGGTCGGCGACCAAGCGGGCTTTCTGGGCGGAGATTCGAGCGCCCGACAACTTAGCGGCTACTTCCATTTCCTAACCCCTTAACGCTTGGCTTTCTTGTCTGCCACGTGCCCACGATAAGTGCGGGTACCGGCAAACTCGCCCAGTTTGTGGCCGACCATGTCTTCGTTAACGAGAACTGGGACGTGTTGACGACCGTTGTGTACTGCGATGGTCAGACCGACCATTTGTGGCAGGATCATCGAACGACGCGACCAGGTCTTAACTGGTTTGCGATCGTTCTTTTCCGCCGCCACTTCGATCTTCTTCAGTAGGTGAAGATCAATAAAAGGACCTTTTTTCAGAGAACGTGGCACTGTCGTATCCCTCTATTTACTTGCGACGACGGACGATCATTTTGTCGGTACGCTTATTACCACGAGTCTTCGCGCCCTTAGTCGGGAAGCCCCATGGCGATACCGGATGACGACCACCAGAGGTACGACCTTCACCACCACCGTGTGGGTGGTCAACCGGGTTCATGGCAACACCACGAACGGTTGGGCGAACGCCACGCCAGCGTTTGGCACCAGCTTTACCCAACGAACGCAGGCTGTGCTCGGAGTTCGAGACTTCGCCCAGGGTCGCACGGCATTCAGCCAGTACTTTACGCATCTCACCAGAACGCAGACGCAGGGTCACGTAGACACCTTCACGAGCGATCAGCTGAGCCGAAGCACCAGCGGAACGAGCGATCTGAGCGCCTTTACCTGGCTTCAATTCGATGCCGTGTACGGTGCTACCAACTGGAATGTTACGCAGTTGCAGAGCGTTGCCCGGCTTGATCGGTGCCAGAGCACCTGCGATCAGCTGGTCGCCAGCACTCACGCCTTTAGGGGCAATGATGTAGCGACGCTCGCCATCTGCGTACAGCAGCAGAGCGATGTGAGCAGTACGGTTTGGATCGTATTCGATACGCTCGACAGTGGCAGCGATGCCATCTTTGTCGTTGCGACGGAAGTCGACCAGACGATAATGCTGCTTATGGCCACCACCAATGTGACGAGTGGTAATACGACCATTGTTGTTACGACCACCAGACTTCGATTTCTTCTCGAGCAGCGGTGCGTGAGGAGCGCCTTTATGCAGCTCCTGGTTGACCACCTTGACCACAAAACGGCGGCCAGGGGAAGTCGGTTTGCATTTAACGATTGCCATGATGCACCCCTTCCTTACTCAGCACTGCTGCTGAAATCGAGATCTTGGCCTGGCTGAAGGGAGATAACTGCCTTCTTCCAGTCATTACGCTTGCCCAGACCGCGAGCAGTGCGCTTGCTCTTACCCAGAACGTTCAGGGTAGTAACACGCTCTACTTTCACGCTGAACAGGCTTTCGACGGCCTTCTTGATTTCCAGCTTGGTTGCGTCAGTTGCAACCTTGAAAACGAACTGGCCTTTCTTGTCAGCCAGAACCGTAGCCTTTTCGGAAACGTGCGGGCCAAGCAGAACTTTAAATACGCGTTCCTGGTTCATCCCAGCAGCTCCTCGAATTTCTTCACGGCCGACACGGTGATCAACACCTTGTCGTATGCGATCAGACTAACTGGATCGGAACCTTGCACGTCACGTACATCAACGTGTGGCAGGTTACGAGCAGCCAGGTACAGGTTCTGATCAACAGCTTCGGACACGATCAAAACGTCGGTCAGGCTCATGTTGTTCAGTTTGCCCAGCAGATCTTTGGTTTTTGGACTTTCAACAGCGAAGTCTTGAACCACGACCAGACGATCAGTACGCACGAGTTCAGCAAGGATGGAGCGCAGTGCTGCGCGGTACATCTTCTTGTTGAGCTTCTGAGAGTGATCCTGTGGACGAGCTGCGAAAGTGGTACCGCCGCCACGCCAGATTGGGCTACGGATAGTACCGGCACGAGCACGGCCAGTGCCTTTCTGACGCCAAGGGCGCTTACCGCCACCACGTACGTCGGAACGGGTCTTTTGCTGCTTGCTACCTTGACGGCCGCCGGCCATGTAGGCCACGACTGCTTGGTGAACGAGCGTCTCGTTGAATTCGCCGCCAAATGTCAGTTCGGAAACTTCGATCGCTTGAGCGTCATTTACATTTAATTGCATGTCAGCTTCCCCTTAACCGCGAGCCTTGGCCGCTGGACGTACAACCAGGTTGCCGCCAGTAGCGCCAGGAACAGCACCCTTGACCAACAACAGATTGCGTTCAGCGTCGACGCGCACTACTTCGAGGGACTGCACGGTCACGCGCTCAGCGCCCATATGACCGGACATTTTTTTGCCCTTGAATACACGACCAGGAGTCTGGCACTGGCCAATAGAGCCCGGGACGCGGTGGGAAACGGAGTTACCGTGAGTGTTGTCTTGACCACGGAAATTCCAACGCTTGATCGTACCCTGGAAGCCTTTACCTTTGGACTGACCGGTCACATCGACCAGTTGACCAGCGGCGAAGATTTCAGCGTTGATCAGATCGCCAGCCTGGTAGTCGCCGTCTTCAAGACGGAACTCCATGACAGTACGACCAGCTGCAACGTTTGCTTTAGCGAAGTGACCTGCTTGAGCAGCAGTCACGCGCGAAGCACGACGCTCGCCGACAGTGACTTGCACTGCACGATAGCCATCGGTTTCTTCAGTTTTGAACTGGGTGACGCGATTCGGTTCGATCTCAATGACCGTGACCGGAATGGAGACACCTTCTTCGGTGAAAATACGGGTCATACCGCATTTACGACCGACTACACCAATAGTCATGTTGTAAACCTCATGAGTGTACGGGGCTTTCACCCGCTATGGCCGCCCATTTCAGAGCGTTACACGACTAAGACCCAAGTCTTAGCCGAGGCTGATCTGTACTTCCACACCGGCCGCCAGATCGAGCTTCATAAGTGCATCAACGGTTTTATCCGTTGGCTGGACGATGTCCAGTACGCGCTTATGAGTACGGATCTCGTACTGGTCACGCGCGTCTTTGTTGACGTGCGGGGAGACCAGAACGGTGAACCGCTCTTTACGGGTAGGCAGTGGAATTGGACCACGCACTTGAGCACCAGTACGTTTCGCGGTTTCCACGATTTCCTGGGTGGATTGGTCGATCAGGCGATGGTCAAAAGCCTTCAACCTGATACGGATTTGCTGATTTTGCATTGGATTTCAGACTCCGGCTGCTATTCCCACCGGGCGCAATACGCCCGTTAAAAGGAGGCGCAATTCTATAGACGCCCTAGATAGGTGTCAACCCAATAAAAAAGCCCCCGCTAAGCGGGGGCTTTCTCAAAACATCAAAGCTCACTCAAAAGAGAGATTACTCGATGATTTTAGCTACAACGCCAGCACCAACGGTACGGCCGCCTTCACGGATTGCGAAACGCAGACCGTCTTCCATAGCGATGGTTTTGATCAGGGTGACAACCATTTTGATGTTGTCGCCTGGCATTACCATTTCTACGCCTTCCGGCAGTTCGCAGTTACCAGTCACGTCAGTAGTACGGAAGTAGAACTGTGGACGGTAGCCTTTGAAGAACGGAGTGTGACGACCGCCTTCTTCTTTGCTCAGTACGTACACTTCAGCTTCGAACTTGGTGTGCGGCTTAACCGAACCTGGCTTGACCAGAACCTGGCCACGCTCAACGTCGTCACGCTTGGTACCACGCAACAGAACGCCGCAGTTCTCGCCGGCACGACCTTCGTCGAGCAGTTTACGGAACATTTCAACACCGGTGCAGGTGGTGACGGTAGTGTCACGCAGACCAACGATTTCCAGTGGATCTTGAACCTTGACGATACCGCGCTCGATACGACCAGTTACAACAGTACCGCGACCGGAGATCGAGAATACGTCTTCGATTGGCATCAGGAACGGCTTGTCGATAACACGGACTGGATCTGGGATGTAGCTATCCAGAGTCTCAACCAGTTTACGAACGGACGTGGTGCCCATTTCGTTGTCGTCTTTGCCTTCCAGAGCCATACGAGCAGAACCGATGATGATCGGAGTGTCGTCGCCTGGGAAGTCGTAAGTGCTCAGCAGATCGCGCACTTCCATCTCAACCAGTTCCAGCAGCTCAGCGTCGTCTACCAGGTCAGCCTTGTTCAGGTAAACCACGATGTACGGAACGCCTACCTGACGGGACAGCAGGATGTGCTCACGGGTTTGTGGCATCGGACCATCAGCGGCCGAGCAAACCAGGATTGCGCCGTCCATCTGGGCAGCACCGGTGATCATGTTCTTCACATAGTCAGCGTGACCTGGGCAGTCAACGTGAGCGTAGTGACGGATCAGCGAGTTGTATTCAACGTGCGCGGTGTTGATGGTGATACCACGAGCTTTCTCTTCTGGCGCGCTGTCGATTTTATCGAAATCAACGATTGCGGAACCGAATACTTCGGAGCAAACGCGAGTCAGAGCAGCAGTCAGAGTGGTTTTACCGTGGTCAACGTGACCGATGGTGCCAACGTTGACGTGCGGTAGGGAACGATCAAATTTTTCTTTAGCCACGACAATTAACTCCTTGCCTAAAGGACTGAATCAGCCTTGTTTTTTGGATACAGTTTCAGCGATGTGCGCCGGAGCTGTGTTGTATTTTTTGAATTCCATAGAGTAGCTTGCGCGACCCTGGGACATGGAACGAACGTCGGTCGCATAACCGAACATCTCGCCCAACGGAACCTCGGCGCGAATCACTTTGCCGGAAACCGTGTCTTCCATACCCAAGATCATGCCGCGACGACGGTTAAGGTCGCCCATGACATCACCCATATAGTCTTCAGGTGTAACAACTTCTACCGCCATGATTGGCTCAAGCAACTCACCACCGCCCTTCTGGGCCAGCTGCTTGGTTGCCATGGAAGCAGCCACCTTAAACGCCATCTCGTTGGAGTCGACGTCGTGGTAAGAACCGTCAAAAACGGTTGCTTTCAGGCCGATCAGCGGATAGCCGGCAACAACACCGTTCTTCATCTGCTCTTCGATACCCTTCTGGATAGCAGGGATGTATTCCTTAGGAACAACACCACCTACTACTTCGTTCACGAATTGCAGACCTTCCTGACCTTCGTCAGCAGGAGCAAAACGGATCCAGCAGTGACCGAACTGACCACGACCGCCGGACTGACGAACGAACTTGCCTTCGATTTCACAGTTCTTCGTGATGCGCTCACGATAGGAAACCTGAGGCTTACCGATGTTGGCTTCGACGTTGAACTCACGGCGCATCCGGTCAACCAGGATGTCCAGGTGCAGCTCGCCCATGCCGGAGATGATCGTTTGACCAGTCTCTTCATCAGTCTTGACACGGAAAGATGGATCTTCCTGAGCAAGCTTGCCCAGAGCGATACCCATTTTTTCCTGGTCATCCTTGGTCTTAGGCTCTACGGCAACCGAAATAACCGGCTCCGGGAAGTCCATGCGAACCAGGATGATTGGCTTGGCAGCGTCGCACAAAGTTTCACCAGTGGTGACGTCCTTCATGCCGATCAGGGCCGCGATGTCACCAGCGCGTACTTCCTTGATCTCTTCACGGGCGTTTGCGTGCATTTGCACCATACGACCTACGCGCTCTTTCTTGCCTTTAACCGAGTTGATCACACCGTCGCCGGAGGCCAACACGCCCGAGTAAACGCGGACGAAGGTCAAAGTACCCACGAATGGGTCGGTAGCGATCTTGAACGCCAGAGCCGAGAAAGGCTCGTTGTCATCGGCGTGACGCTCCATTTCTTCTTCCTCGTTATCAGGGTTGGAACCCTTGATAGCAGGAATGTCAGTTGGAGCAGGCAGGTAGTCGATAACGGCGTCGAGAACCAGGGGAACACCCTTGTTCTTGAACGAGGAACCGCAAACAGCCAAGACGATCTCACCAGCGATAGTACGCTGACGCAGAGCAGCCTTGATTTCCACGTTGGTGAGTTCTTCACCTTCGAGGTACTTGTTCATCAGCTCTTCGCTGGCTTCGGCTGCAGCCTCCACCATGTTGTTGCGCCACTCGTCAGCCAGTTCCTGAAGCTCTTCAGGGATAGGCTTGCGAACAGGAACCATACCTTTGTCGGAATCGTTCCAGTAAACAGCTTCCATGTTGATCAGATCGATCTGACCCTGGAAGTTGTCTTCGGAACCGATAGCCAACTGGATAGGCACCGGAGTGTGACCCAGACGCTGCTTGATCTGACCGATCACGCGCAGGAAGTTGGCGCCAGCACGGTCCATCTTGTTTACATAAACAAGACGTGGAACACCGTACTTGTTGGCTTGACGCCATACGGTTTCCGACTGAGGCTCAACACCCGAGGTGCCGCAGAACACAACGACAGCGCCGTCGAGTACGCGCAGGGAACGTTCAACTTCAATGGTGAAGTCTACGTGGCCCGGGGTATCGATTACGTTGAAGCGATGCTCGTCTTTGTACTGCTTCTCGGAACCCTTCCAGAAGGCGGTAATAGCAGCAGAAGTAATGGTAATACCACGCTCCTGCTCCTGAACCATCCAGTCTGTGGTCGCGGCGCCGTCATGCACCTCGCCCATTTTGTGACTTTTGCCGGTGTAAAACAGTACGCGCTCGGTGGTGGTGGTTTTACCAGCATCCACGTGAGCGACGATACCGATGTTACGGTAGCGGCTAATCGGAGTAGTACGAGCCATAAAGCCCTCGCAAAATTAGTGAAGCTAAAATTAGAAGCGGTAGTGCGAGAAAGCTTTGTTGGCTTCAGCCATACGGTGCACGTCTTCACGCTTCTTAACAGCAGCACCTTTACCTTCAGCAGCGTCCAACAGTTCGCCGGCCAAACGCAGGGCCATAGACTTCTCGCCGCGCTTACGGGCGAAGTCTACCAACCAGCGCATTGCCAGAGCGTTACGACGGGACGGGCGAACTTCAACCGGAACCTGGTAAGTAGCACCGCCTACACGGCGCGACTTCACTTCGACCAGCGGAGCGATGGCGTCGAGAGCTTTCTCGAAGATTTCCAGGGGGTCGCTGTTCTTGCGTTCTTTAACCTTTTCCAGCGCGCCATAAACGATACGCTCGGCAACGGCTTTCTTGCCGCTTTCCATCACGTGGTTCATGAACTTGGCCAGGATTTGGCTTCCGTATTTTGGATCGTCAAGCACTTCGCGCTTGGCTGCTACGCGTCTTCTTGGCATGGATAAGCCCTCAAACGGTCTTCAGGTTCGCTCGGAATCGGTGCCCTTTCGGGACGCCTCCGACCTTACTCTTATCGACTCAGAAAATAAGATGATTCAGGTTTACAAAAAGCCGCTACTACTTAGGCTTCTTGGTACCGTACTTCGAACGACCCTGGTTACGACCTTTAACGCCGGAAGTATCCAAAGAACCGCGTACGGTGTGATAACGAACACCTGGCAAGTCTTTTACACGACCGCCGCGGATCAGTACCACGCTGTGCTCTTGCAGGTTGTGGCCTTCACCGCCGATGTACGAGGAAACCTCGAAACCGTTGGTCAGACGCACACGGCATACTTTACGCAGTGCCGAGTTAGGTTTTTTCGGCGTGGTGGTATACACACGGGTGCATACGCCACGACGTTGCGGGCAGTTCTGCAGCGCAGGTACGTCGGATTTCTCGACGATACGCTTACGCGGCTGACGTACCAGCTGGTTGATAGTTGCCATCTACTAGCTCCACTGTTGTCTTGCGACGCTATTGTCTTGCAAGAAAAGCAAAATGGCAGGAACGAATTCCCGCCAAATTTAGGGGTACAAGAGTCTAAAGAGGATCTTGTCCCCAGTCAAGGCAAGGCCCCGACCTCCCCTCGCGTCGAACCGGGGCAAAAATGCCTCGATCCGACGAACGGGAGTGCCAGGGCCCAGACTCATCTATCGCAGAACTCAGTTACCGCTTGAGTTCAGCGCTTCGGTCAGTGCAGCTTCCACTTCACTGGCGCTTACGCGCAGCGGCTTGTCAGCATCACGGCGACGCTTACGCTCGCTGTGGTAAGCCAAACCGGTACCTGCCGGGATCAGACGACCCACGACCACGTTTTCTTTCAGGCCGCGCAGGTAATCGCGCTTGCCGGTTACCGCTGCTTCGGTCAGTACGCGAGTGGTCTCCTGGAAGGAGGCCGCCGAGATGAACGACTCAGTGGACAACGACGCCTTGGTGATACCCAGCAACACGCGAGTGAACTTGGAGACAAATTTCTCTTCGTTCGCCAGGCGCTCGTTTTCTACCAGTACGTGAGTCAGTTCCATCTGGTCGCCCTTGATGAAACTGGAATCGCCGGATTCAGCGATTTCAACTTTACGCAGCATCTGACGCAGAATGGTCTCGATGTGCTTGTCGTTGATCTTCACGCCTTGCAGACGGTAAACGTCCTGGATCTCGTTAACGATGTACTTGGCCAACGCACTCACACCCAGCAGACGCAGGATGTCGTGTGGATCGCTCGGGCCGTCGGAAATAACTTCGCCGCGGTTTACCTGTTCGCCTTCGAACACGTTCAGGTGACGCCACTTCGGAATCAGCTCCTCATACGGATCGCTACCGTCGTTCGGAGTAATGACCAGACGGCGCTTGCCCTTGGTCTCTTTACCGAACGCGATGGTGCCGCTGACTTCAGCCAGAATCGACGCTTCTTTCGGACGACGAGCTTCGAACAAGTCGGCAACACGCGGCAGACCACCGGTGATGTCACGGGTCTTCGAAGTTTCTTGCGGGATACGCGCGATAACATCACCGATCGCGATCTTCGCACCATCCGCTACACCGACCAGGGCGTTGGCTGGCAGGAAGTACTGAGCGATTACGTCAGTGCCTGGCAGCAACAGATCCTTGCCGTTGTCATCGACCATCTTCACGGCAGGACGGATGTCCTTACCGGCAGCTGGACGATCTTTGGCGTCGAGTACTTCAATGTTGGTCATACCGGTCAATTCGTCAGTCTGACGCTTGATCGTGATGCCTTCTTCCATGCCCACGTAGGTCACGGTACCTTTCATTTCGGTAACGATTGGGTGAGTGTGCGGATCCCACTTGGCCACGATTGCGCCAGCGTCGACCTTGTCACCTTCTTTAACCGAAATCACAGCACCGTACGGCAGCTTGTAACGCTCGCGCTCACGACCGTAGTCATCAGCGATTGCCAGCTCACCGGAACGGGGCACAGCAACCAGGTGGCCATCCACTCGCTCAACATGCTTGAGGTTGTGCAGGCGGACGGTACCGCCATTCTTCACCTGAACGCTGTCAGCTGCAGAGGTCCGGCTTGCCGCACCACCGATGTGGAACGTACGCATGGTCAGCTGGGTACCTGGCTCACCGATGGACTGGGCGGCGATAACGCCGACCGCTTCACCGATGTTCACCTGGTGACCACGAGCCAAGTCACGGCCATAGCACTTGGCGCAAATGCCGTAGCGGGTTTCGCAGCTGATCGGCGAGCGAACGATCACTTCGTCGATGCTGTTGAGTTCGATGAACTCGACCCACTTCTCGTCAACCAGGGTGCCGGCAGGAACGATAACTTCCTCGGTACCTGGCTTGAACACGTCACGGGCGATCACACGACCCAATACGCGCTCACCCAGTGGCTCTACAACGTCCCCGCCTTCAATGTGCGGAGTCATCAGCAGGCCGTGCTCGGTGCCACAATCGATCTCGGTTACAACCAGATCTTGTGCAACGTCTACCAGACGACGAGTCAGGTAACCGGAGTTAGCGGTTTTCAACGCGGTATCCGCAAGACCCTTACGAGCACCGTGAGTGGAGATGAAGTACTGGAGTACGCTCAAACCTTCACGGAAGTTCGCAGTAATCGGCGTTTCGATGATGGAACCGTCCGGCTTGGCCATCAGGCCACGCATACCGGCGAGCTGACGGATCTGCGCAGCAGAACCCCGTGCGCCCGAGTCGGCCATCATGTACATCGAGTTGAAAGACTCTTGATCGACTTCGACGCCATGACGGTCGATGACTTTCTCTTTCGAGAGGTTGGCCATCATCGCCTTGGACACTTCGTCGTTGGCCTTGGACCAAAGGTCGATCACTTTGTTGTACTTCTCGCCCTGGGTTACCAGGCCGGAGGCGTACTGGCTCTCGATCTCTTTCACTTCGTCAGTAGCAGCACTGATGATGCGAGCTTTTTCATCCGGGATAACGAAGTCGTTAACGCCGATGGAAACGCCGGAGATAGTCGAGTAAGCGAAACCTGTGTACATCAACTGGTCAGCGAAGATAACGGTCTCTTTCAAACCAACCACGCGGTAGCACTGGTTGATCAGCTTGGAGATCGCCTTTTTCTTCATCGGCAGGTTGACGACGTCGTACGACAGACCTTTTGGCACAACCTGGTACAACAACGCACGGCCGACAGTGGTGTCGACGATACGGGTGTTGCTCACGCTGCCGCCGTCACGATCGTTGACGGTTTCGTTGATCCGCACTTTGACCTTGGCGTGCAGTGCGGCTTCGCCAGCACGGAACACACGGTCAACTTCCTGCAGGTCAGCGAACACACGACCTTCGCCTTTGGCGTTGATCGCTTCACGAGTCATGTAGTACAGACCCAATACAACGTCCTGCGACGGAACGATGATTGGCTCACCGTTGGCTGGCGACAGGATGTTGTTGGTCGACATCATCAACGCACGCGCTTCCAACTGGGCTTCCAGTGTCAGCGGTACGTGCACGGCCATTTGGTCGCCGTCGAAGTCGGCGTTGTACGCAGCACAGACCAGAGGGTGCAGCTGGATAGCCTTACCTTCGATCAGTACAGGTTCAAACGCCTGGATACCCAGACGGTGAAGGGTCGGTGCACGGTTGAGGAGAACCGGGTGTTCGCGAATCACTTCAGCGAGAACGTCCCAAACCTCTGGCAGTTCGCGCTCGACCATTTTCTTGGCCGCTTTGATGGTGGTCGCGAGACCGCGCATTTCCAGCTTGCCGAAGATGAACGGCTTGAACAGCTCGAGTGCCATCTTCTTAGGCAGACCGCACTGGTGCAGACGCAGGGTCGGGCCTACGGTAATTACCGAACGACCGGAGTAGTCAACACGCTTACCGAGCAAGTTCTGACGGAAACGACCTTGCTTACCCTTGATCATGTCAGCCAGGGATTTCAAAGGACGCTTGTTCGAACCGGTGATAGCGCGGCCACGACGACCGTTGTCGAGCAGGGCATCGACCGCTTCTTGCAACATACGCTTTTCGTTGCGCACGATGATGTCCGGAGCGGACAGATCAAGCAGGCGCTTCAAGCGGTTGTTACGGTTGATCACGCGGCGGTACAGGTCGTTGAGGTCGGACGTCGCGAAACGGCCACCGTCCAACGGTACCAGCGGACGCAGGTCTGGCGGCAGAACCGGCAGAACTGTCAGCACCATCCACTCTGGCAAGTTGCCGGAACCCTGGAAGGCTTCCATCAACTTCAGACGCTTGGACAGTTTCTTGATCTTGGTTTCGGAGTTGGTTTGCGGAATCTCTTCGCGCAGGCGACCAATCTCGTGCTCCAGGTCGATAGCGTGCAGCAGTTCGCGGACAGCTTCGGCACCCATGCGGGCATCGAAATCGTCGCCGAACTCTTCCAGCGCTTCGAAGTATTGCTCGTCGTTCAGCAGCTGACCTTTTTCAAGGGTGGTCATGCCTGGGTCGATAACGACATAGCTCTCGAAGTAGAGAACACGTTCGATATCACGCAGGGTCATGTCCATCAGCAAGCCGATACGGGACGGCAGCGATTTCAGGAACCAGATGTGGGCAACCGGGGAAGCCAGTTCGATGTGCGCCATGCGCTCACGACGAACTTTGGCCAGTGCGACTTCAACGCCACACTTCTCGCAGATCACACCACGGTGCTTCAAGCGCTTGTACTTACCGCACAGGCACTCGTAATCCTTTACCGGGCCAAAGATCTTGGCGCAGAACAGGCCGTCACGCTCAGGTTTGAACGTACGGTAGTTGATGGTTTCCGGCTTTTTAACTTCACCGAACGACCACGAACGGATCATCTCAGGCGATGCCAACCCAATACGGATGGCGTCGAACTCTTCGACTTGACCCTGGTTTTTCAGCAAATTCAGTAGGTCTTTCAAGGCCTTTCCTCCTGGCGGAGCAGAGAGCGGGCTAAACAGCCCCGCTCTCGATTCGCGTCACGTGTTATTCGGTTTCCAGATCGATATCGATGCCGAGGGAACGAATTTCTTTGATCAACACGTTGAAGGACTCGGGCATGCCCGGCTCCATACGGTGATCGCCGTCCACGATGTTTTTGTACATCTTGGTACGACCGTTCACATCGTCCGACTTCACTGTGAGCATTTCTTGCAGAGTGTATGCAGCACCGTATGCTTCCAGTGCCCAGACCTCCATCTCCCCGAAACGCTGACCACCGAACTGAGCCTTACCACCCAGCGGCTGCTGGGTAACCAGGCTGTACGAACCGGTAGAACGAGCGTGCATCTTGTCGTCTACCAAGTGGTTCAGCTTCAGCATGTACATGTAGCCAACAGTAACCGGGCGCTCGAACTTGTTGCCGGTACGGCCGTCGAACAGCTGCATCTGGCCGCTTTCTGGCAGGTCTGCCAGTTTCAGCATGGCCTTGATTTCGCTTTCCTTGGCACCGTCGAACACCGGGGTAGCCATTGGAACGCCGCCACGCAGGTTCTTCGCCAGATCCAGGATTTCCTGGTCGGAGAAGGTGTCCAGCTCTTCGTTGCGACCGCCGATCTCGTTGTAGATCTCGTGCAGGAACTTACGCAGGTCTGCGACCTTGCGCTGCTCTTCGATCATACGGTTGATCTTCTCGCCCAGACCTTTGGCCGCGAGGCCCAGGTGGGTTTCAAGGATCTGACCAACGTTCATACGCGAAGGTACGCCCAACGGGTTGAGGACGACGTCGACCGGGGTGCCATTGGCATCGTGCGGCATGTCTTCAACCGGCATGATCACAGAGACCACACCCTTGTTACCGTGACGACCGGCCATCTTATCGCCCGGTTGGATGCGGCGACGGATTGCCAGGTAAACCTTGACGATTTTCAGCACGCCTGGAGCCAGGTCATCGCCCTGCTGCAGTTTGCGCTTCTTGTCTTCGAACTTGTCGTCCAGCAGACGGCGGCGATCAACGATATAGGCCTGGGCCTTCTCGAGCTGCTCGTTCAGAGCATCTTCAGCCATGCGCAGTTTGAACCACTGGCCGTGCTCAAGACCGTCGAGGATTTCGTCGGTGATGTCCTGACCTTTCTTCAGGCCTGCGCCGCCTTCAGCCTTGTGGCCTACCAGAGCGGAACGCAGACGTTCGAAGGTCGCGCCTTCAACGATACGGAACTCTTCGTTCAGATCCTTGCGGATCTCGTCGAGCTGGGTCTTCTCGATGGACAACGCACGAGCATCACGCTCAACGCCGTCACGGGTGAAGACCTGTACGTCGATGACAGTACCCTTGGTACCGGTAGGTACACGCAGGGAGGTGTCTTTAACGTCGCTGGCTTTTTCACCGAAGATGGCACGCAGCAGCTTCTCTTCCGGCGTCAGTTGGGTCTCGCCTTTCGGAGTGACCTTACCCACCAGGATGTCGCCTGCGCCAACTTCAGCACCTACGTAAACGATACCGGCTTCGTCCAGCTTGTTCAGTGCAGCTTCACCCACGTTCGGGATGTCTGCAGTGATTTCCTCTGGCCCAAGCTTGGTGTCACGTGCCACACAGGTCAATTCCTGAATGTGGATCGTGGTGAAGCGGTCTTCTTGAACCACACGCTCGGACAGGCAGATGGAGTCTTCGAAGTTGAAGCCGTTCCATGCCATGAACGCGATGCGCATGTTCTGACCCAGAGCCAGTTCACCCATGTCGGTGGACGGGCCGTCGGCCATGATGTCGCTACGCTGAACGCGATCACCCTTGCTCACCAGCGGACGCTGGTTGATGCAGGTGTTCTGGTTCGAGCGGGTGTATTTGGTCAGGTTGTAGATGTCGACACCGGCTTCGCCAGTTTCTACTTCGTCATCGGCAACACGAACCACGATACGGCTGGCATCAACAGAGTCGATCACGCCGCCACGACGAGCCACGACGCAAACGCCGGAGTCACGGGCTACGTTGCGCTCCATGCCGGTACCTACCAGCGGCTTGTCAGCACGCAGGGTCGGTACAGCTTGACGCTGCATGTTGGAACCCATCAACGCACGGTTGGCGTCATCGTGTTCCAGGAACGGGATCAACGACGCTGCAACCGAAACTACCTGCTTCGGAGAAACGTCCATCAAGGTGACGTCTTCCGGCGCCTTGACGGTGAACTCGTTCAAGTGACGAACAGCTACCAGCTCGTCGACCAGGACTTTCTTGTCGTTCATCGTGGCCGAAGCCTGAGCGATCACGTGATCAGCTTCTTCGATGGCGGACAGGAATACGATCTCGTCGGTGACCAGGGCGTCTTTCACCACACGGTACGGGCTTTCGAGGAAGCCGTACTGGTTGGTGCGCGCATAGGCAGCCAGGGAGTTGATCAGACCGATGTTCGGACCTTCCGGCGTTTCGATCGGGCAAACACGACCGTAGTGCGTCGGGTGTACGTCACGGACTTCAAAGCCAGCGCGCTCACGGGTCAGACCGCCCGGGCCCAGTGCAGAAACACGGCGCTTGTGGGTGATCTCGGAGAGCGGGTTGTTCTGGTCCATGAACTGCGAAAGCTGGCTAGAGCCGAAGAACTCTTTCACCGCCGCAGCCACTGGCTTGGCGTTGATCAGGTCTTGCGGCATCAGGCCTTCGCTTTCAGCCATCGACAGACGCTCTTTGACCGCACGCTCAACACGTACCAGGCCAACACGGAACTGGTTCTCGGCCATTTCGCCTACGCAGCGAACACGACGGTTACCCAGGTGATCGATGTCATCGACGATGCCTTTGCCGTTACGGATGTCGACCAGGGTCTTCAATACCGCGACGATGTCTTCCTTGCACAGCACGCCCGAACCTTCGATCTCGGTACGACCGATACGACGGTTGAACTTCATCCGGCCGACCGCAGACAGGTCATAGCGCTCAGGGCTGAAGAACAGGTTGTTGAACAGGGTTTCGGCAGCGTCTTTGGTTGGTGGCTCACCAGGACGCATCATGCGATAGATCTCGACCAGTGCTTCCAATTGGTTGCTGGTGGAGTCGATCTTCAGTGTGTCGGAGATGAACGGACCGCAGTCGATATCGTTGGTGTACAGGGTCTCGATGCGAACAACCTGGGCCTTGGCGATCTTGGCCAGGATCTCGGTGTTCAGCTCGGTGTTGCACTCAGCCAGGATTTCGCCTGTAGCCGGGTGAACGATGACCTTGGCGGTAGTGCGACCCAGGACGTAGTCCAGTGGCACTTCCAGCTCTTTGATACCGGCTTTTTCGATCTGGTTGATGTGGCGCGCAGTGATACGACGGCCAGCCTCAACGATGACCTTGCCTTTTTCGTCCTGGATGTCCAGGACAGCAATTTCACCACGCAGACGCGAAGCGATCAGCTCCAGCTTGAGGGTTTCATCCTTCAGGCTGAATACGTTGGTGGTGTAGAAAGCGTCCAGCACCTGCTCAGTGGTGTAACCGAGCGCACGCAGCAATACCGAGGCCGGCAGCTTGCGACGACGGTCGATACGCACGAACACGCAGTCTTTCGGGTCGAACTCGAAGTCCAACCACGAACCGCGGTACGGAATGATCCGCGCGGAGTACAGGAGTTTGCCGGAGCTGTGCGTCTTGCCGCGGTCGTGGTCGAAGAACACGCCCGGGGAACGGTGCAGCTGGGAAACGATTACACGCTCGGTACCGTTGATTACGAAGGTACCGTTTTCAGTCATCAGTGGGATTTCGCCCATGTAGACTTCTTGCTCTTTGATGTCCTTGATCGCTTTGTTCGACGATTCTTTGTCGAAAATGATCAGACGGACTTTTACCCGCAAAGGTACGGCGTACGTAACGCCACGCAACACGCATTCTTTGACATCAAATGCCGGTTCGCCCAGGCGATAACCGACGTACTCCAGCGCAGCATTGCCGGAGTAGCTGATGATCGGGAAAACGGATTTGAAGGCCGCATGCAGGCCCACGTCGCGGAACTGATCTTTGGTCGCTCCCGCCTGCAAGAATTCACGATACGAATCCAGCTGGATAGCCAGAAGGTACGGGACATCCATGACGTCCGGCAACTTGCTAAAGTCCTTGCGGATACGTTTTTTCTCAGTATATGAGTAAGCCATCAGCGTTCCCCAGCTTGGTCACCTGCTTGTTTGGCCCCTCCGACGGGAGCAGCCAGAAAATCTTGCAAACCCCATGGTTTGCACCACCGCTTCGGGTGGCTACAGCGCGTTAATGGCGGCGACCGAGTCGACAGCCAAGAACGGAAAAAGGCCGGTGGCAAGAGCCACCAGCCATCAGCCTTCAGCTTAACGCTTGGGCTGGAGACGCAAGGTCGATGCTTACTTCAGCTCGACTTTAGCGCCTGCTTCTTCCAGAGTAGCTTTGGCTTTGTCAGCGGCGTCTTTCGACACAGCTTCCAGAACCTGGGCAGGAGCGCCGTCAACTACAGCCTTGGCTTCTTTCAGGCCCAGACCGGTCAGTTCACGTACTGCCTTGATCACGTTTACTTTCTTCTCGCCAGCTTCCAGCAGCATGACGTTGAATTCGGTTTGCTCTTCAGCAGCGACAGCAGCAACAGCTGGGCCAGCGGAAGCGGCGGCAGCGGAAACGCCGAATTTTTCTTCGAAAGCTTTGATCAGCTCAACAACCTGCAGAACCGACATTTCAGCTACGGCGTTGAGGATATCGTCTTGGGAGATAGACATTGCTGTATTTCCTGAATTGGGGGACGGCCTACGCGGCCATCGAAATAAACAAAAATACGCGAGAGAATTTGCTCAGCCTTAGGCTGCGGCAGCTTCTTTTTGCTCGCGAACTGCAGCCAGAGTACGAGCCAGCTTGCTGGTAGCGCCTTGAATCACGCTCATCAGCTGCGAAATAGCTTCGTTACGGGTCGGCAGTGTTGCCAGTACGTCGATTTGGTTAGCTGCGAGGAACTTGCCCTCGAACGCAGCTGCCTTGATCTCGAACTTATCCTGACTCTTGGCGAATTCTTTGAACAAACGGGCAGCAGCGCCTGGATGATCTTTAGAGAACGCGATCAGAGTCGGGCCAGTGAACACGTCGTTGAGAACACTGTATTCAGTGTCAGCAACGGCGCGCTTGAGCAGGGTGTTACGTACAACACGTACGTATACGCCAGCTTCACGAGCCTCTTTACGGAGTCCGGTCATAGCGCCTACTGTCACACCACGGGCATCAGCCACGACAGCGGACAGAGCAGCTTTGGCAGCCTCGTTGACTTCAGCGACGATGGCCTTCTTGTCTTCGAGATTAATTGCCACGGGTTTAACTCCTGCTTGTTACCGTTTCATCTGGCCTAGGCCTGATGTCGTTTTGGTGTCTGATTCGGTAAGGAACCGGGAGCACCATCTGCGTAGGCTTGTTGGTTTAAGACTTGCGTCGCCTACGGTCTTGGATAGCCCCCGCCAGGCAGGGACCCCAATCTTTCAATTGGCGCAATTTCTTGCGCCAATTTATGTCTTATACGTCCAGCGAGCCTTGGTCGATGACCAGACCTGGGCCCATAGTGGTGCTCAGGGTAACGCGCTTGACGTAGATACCTTTCGAGGAAGCAGGCTTGATACGCTTCAGATCAGCGATCAGGGCTTCAACGTTTTCCTTCAGCTTGACGGCATCGAAGCCGACTTTGCCAACGGAGGTGTGAATGATGCCGTTTTTGTCGGTGCGATAACGAACCTGACCAGCCTTGGCGTTTTTAACCGCGGTAGCTACGTCTGGAGTTACGGTGCCGACTTTAGGGTTAGGCATCAGGCCACGTGGACCGAGGATCTGACCCAACTGACCTACAACACGCATTGCATCCGGGGAAGCAATAACGACGTCATAGTTCAGGTCGCCGCCTTTCATTTCGGCAGCCAGGTCGTCCATGCCAACGCGATCAGCACCAGCGGCCAGAGCAGCTTCAGCGGCTGGGCCTTGGGTGAAGACAGCAACACGTACAGTCTTGCCAGTACCGTGTGGCAGCACAGTAGCGCTACGAACGACCTGGTCGGATTTACGCGGGTCAACACCCAGGTTTACAGCAACGTCAACGGACTCGCTGAACTTGACAGTCGACAGCTCGGTCAGCAGGGCAGCAGCGTCTACGAAGCTGTAGGACTTGCCCGCTTCAATTTTGCCGGCGATAGCCTTTTGGCGCTTGGTCAGCTTAGCCATTACACACCCTCCACGTTAAGGCCCATGCTACGAGCAGAACCGGCGATGGTACGCACGGCTGCATCCATATCAGCTGCAGTCAGATCCGCGTTTTTAGTTTTCGCGATTTCTTCCAGCTGAGCACGGGTTACGGTGCCAACCTTAACGGTGTTAGGACGAGCGGAACCGCTGGTCAAACCGGCAGCTTTCTTCAGCAAAACCGAAGCCGGGGTCGACTTGGTTTCGAAGGTGAAGCTACGGTCGCTGTATACAGTGATGATCACTGGAGTCGGCAGACCTGGCTCAAGACCCTGAGTACGGGCGTTGAAAGCCTTGCAGAATTCCATGATGTTCACGCCGTGCTGACCCAGAGCTGGACCGACGGGTGGGCTAGGGTTGGCCTGAGCGGCCTTCACTTGCAGCTTGATGTAAGCGGTAATCTTCTTGGCCATGAGGCACTCCAATTACGGGTTCAAACGCCTCGAAAGGCTCCCCGGTTACTTGCGCGTTTATCCCAGTGACGACAAAACCCCACAGCCTAGGGCTGCGGGGTTGGGATGCTTGTCCAGCTAGACCTTTTCGACCTGGCTGAACTCCAACTCTACCGGGGTAGAGCGACCGAAAATGAGCACCGCCACTTGGATCCGGCTCTTTTCGTAGTTAACTTCTTCGACCGTACCGTTGAAATCAGCGAACGGACCGTCTGTAACGCGAACAACCTCACCCGGCTCGAACAATGTCTTCGGCTTGGGCTTGTCGCTACCGTCAGCAACACGACGCAGAATTGCTTCCGCCTCTTTGTCGGTGATCGGAGCAGGCTTATCGGCAGTACCGCCAATGAAGCCCATGACGCGAGGGGTATCCTTGACCAAGTGCCAAGTACCTTCGTTCATGTCCATCTGTACCAGCACGTAGCCAGGGAAGAACTTGCGTTCGCTTTTGCGCTTCTGCCCATTCCGCATTTCAACCACTTCTTCAGTGGGAACCAGAATTTCGCCGAAGCCATCTTCCATGCCTGCCAGCTTTACGCGCTCCAGCAAAGAGCGCATAACATGCTTCTCGTAACCCGAGTAAGCATGCACAACGTACCAACGCTTAGCCACGGGACACCCTTAGCCAACAATCAAGGAAACAAGCCAGCCGAGCAGGGAATCAAGCCCCCACAACAGCAACGCCATAACCAGAACAACAGCCACGACAATCAATGTGGTCTGAGTGGTTTCTTGGCGAGTCGGCCAAACGACTTTACGGATTTCGGTGCGAGCTTCCTTAACCAGTACCGCGAAGGACTTGCCTTTGGCAGTCTGCAGGCCTACAAAGGCAGCTACAGCAGCGAGGGCAAGCAAAGCGAGTACACGGTACAGGATCGGCGAAGCAGAATAGTACTGATTGCCAACAACGCCTACGACCACCAAGGCGACTACAGCGAGCCACTTTACCAGATCGAAACGAGAGCTTTGAGCTTCAGCCTTAGGAGTCATCTATGAAGATCCTGTGAAAAGAAAGCCAGACACACCACGTGAATCTGGCAGGTCAGGAGGGAATCGAACCCCCAACCTACGGTTTTGGAGACCGTCGCTCTGCCAATTGAGCTACTGACCTAAAACAAAATCAGGCCGACCATTATGCAGGCCTGAAAAAGACTTTACAACAACCAACCCCACAAGACCTGAAATATCGAACAACATTCAAGCCGAGGCAGCTGTTAAAACAAAGGCAGATATTTTCATATCTGCCTTGTTATATGGAGCTCTTGAGCGGATTTGAACCGCTGACCTCACCCTTACCAAGGGTGTGCTCTACCAACTGAGCTACAAGAGCGAAAAACCTTGCACAACCTGCAAACTTGGAGCGGGTAGCGGGAATCGAACCCGCATCATCAGCTTGGAAGGCTGAGGTTCTACCACTAAACTATACCCGCGGAGCTTGCAGCTCACGCTAAAAATGGTGGAGGGGGAAGGATTCGAACCTTCGAAGTCGTAGACGTCAGATTTACAGTCTGATCCCTTTGGCCGCTCGGGAACCCCTCCTAAGCGAGCCGGCATTTTACACCGCGCCGACCTTCTGTCAAGCATTTTCTCATTTAAATTATGAGGTTAGCTGCATTGACGGTAGCTTTGCACTGTAACCCTTAAAGGTCTTCACTGCGAAGCGGGCGCCATTCTATGCAAACTATTCGAGAGTTGCAATGCCTTCACACAGCATTATTTTATGTTTTAACTCATTGAATTCATTAGCAAGGCTTTCAAAGGGCAGATCGTCAGCCAAGCGACGGCTCTCAGGGGCCACACGCAGCCAATAACCCGAGACGTCGGGCGCACTCAACAACTGGACCTTGACCTTGATATCCAGGCTCGTGAGCCTCTGCTCGAGAGAGGAGGCTTGGCGTCGATCAGAGAACCCACCGATGTATAAGCAGGTATTTTGCGCCTCCGCCGGCCTCGCCCGATCGCGCCGAGCCACCGCGTCTGCCGACTCACTCAGGAGGCGAATGTCTTGCTGCGCTCCCCGATGGAGACTCAAAGGCGTGACATCCTTGGCCCGCAATGGCGCCTCTTGCTGATGCCAGACGTAATAGAAAACATTGAGGACCAGTAAAAGCAAAAACAGCCAGCGCATAATCACCTCAAGACAAAGGACACGCCATCGCCAAACCAACAAACACCAGGTCAGGGACCAGCCGGGCCTGAGGTGCAGCGTCCCTGACCTGGTCAGCATCCCCGCCAGTCAGGAAGACCGTGAAATCCTCCCCCCAATAGCCTCGCGCCAACTCGAGCTGAGTCAGCACAAATCCTCTAAGCATGAGCGTACAACCACGCTCGACGGCCTCGACGGTCGTGCGACCAGGAGAGAGACGCTCCAGAGCCCGCTCAGCAGCGGCGTCGTCATAGCGTATCTTGCGTGTATGGGTTCGCAGTTGATTACGCATAAGCGGCATACCCGGGCAAATAAACCCCCCCAGGTGCTCACCGTCCGGACCAATAAAGTCTGCGGTCGCCGCCGTACCAAAATCGAGTACCAGGCATGCACCTGACGCCAACTTGAAAGCGCCCAGCATCGCCAGCCATCGATCCATCCCAAGGCGCTGGAAGTCTTCATAGCCATTGCGCACTCCGCTCATTTCTCGCGCAGAGGTGGCACAGGAAACAGCGACGCCAAACGCCTCAACCAACGCAGCTATCAGCTTATCGGTCTCCTCAAGCGCGCGAACACTCACCAACCGACAACGCGTGAGCAATAGACCAGGCAAAGCCACCAAACTGTCGATCAGCGCGATATCCGAACCTGCGATACCTTCGGCGCGAACACTTGCCTCACTCAACTCAAGAACACGCCACTTGATAAAGCTATTTCCACAGTCGAGCTCAAGAATCATCGCGCAACCTCAGGCTTAACTCACCACCGCTGTATATTTTCTCGACGCCACCGACATCCAAACGCAACGCGCCCTGACGATCCACGCCCAGCACAATCCCATCAACCTGATTGACGCCTGCGATGAGCGACACGGGCCTCCCCTGCCATGCGTGATGCTGCTCCCATTCTCCTTGCAAACCGGCAAAGCCCGCAGCCTTGTGTCGGTCCAGGTAGGCTTGTAGCTGCAAACCCAGACGCGCCACCAGGTGATTGCGATCAATAGGAGAGCCCGTCTCGAGCTGCATCGAGGTCCATTGCTGATCAACCTCTACAGCCTTCTGCATATTCACATTGATACCTATCCCCAGCACAACGTGACAGATATCTGCTGGATCTCCCACCAGCTCAAGCAAGATGCCTGAGATTTTCTTGTGCCCAACCAAGACGTCGTTTGGCCACTTCAAAGCCGCGCCCTGCACACCCGACTCACGCAGAGCCTGCAGGACTGCCAGCCCTACCACCAGACTCAACCCTTCCAGTTGCCGCAGACCACCCTCAATACGCAATACAAGGCTGTAGTAAACGTTTTGCGCAAATGGGCTGACCCATTTGCGGCCCCTGCGCCCCCTACCAGCCGTCTGCTGCTCCGCTAGCACAACAAAAGGTGCCGCACCGCCCGCATCGACAAGACGTAAAGCCTCAGCATTAGTGGAGTCAATGGAGTCGAAAATATGAACGGGCCAAGATAAGGGAGTCGCCCCTCGGGAAACCTCCTGCGCATTCAAAAATACCAATGGCGCAGCCAATCTATACCCGCGACCCCGAACCTTATGAATAGGAAGATTCAATTCTGCCTCAAGATGCTGAAGCTGCTTCCACACGGCACTGCGACTAACGCCCAGGGCGGCGCCAAGCGTTTCTCCAGAATGGAACTGACCATCTTTCAGAAGTTTCAACAACGTCAGCATGCACATATCGCCTCAGAATGAGGCACGCATGATAGCCATGCGCAGGGTCATTGCATAGAAAGGCTGGATATCAGTGTTGATCGACGCTCTACAAGA
>NZ_JAOTNW010000022.1:0-101825 GCF_036346515.1 Pseudomonas sp. AM4(2022) | reverse complement strand
TGCACGGCTGAACTGCCGTTCGAATTCTGCCGGCACGCCAAATTGCCGGTTGGCGTTCAAACCCGTTAGTACCCTTTGCAGCTCGTTGCCCTTGAGGGAGCTGCTGGGTTCGTGCGCCTTGAAGGGCCGGGACTCCAGCCAGTCGTTCATGGCAACATCCAAGAGCGAAATCCCTCCCCCTTCAATCTTCACGTAGTGCTGATCAACAGCAAATACTTTTTCTTCGAAAAACGCGCCAAGGTCGCCAAATCGCTCTTTGAGCTTGGCCAGTGCAATCTCTTTCCGTGTGGGTAATTCGTTGTCCAGTGCCTGGGAGGCAGCGAGCCGGGTGTCCAGCTGCGCGTTGAATGCGGCCCTTGCCAATTCAAGTTGCGCGGGCAGATAGTCGCCATTCTGTCTTTTTGTGAGAACGCCACTGGCCACGGCCCAGTCCAGCAACGCCACTGTCTCTGCCGCTTGGGTAACGGCTGGGTCAACCCGCCGCGCCTCTTGCGCCTCGCTCATGACCTGGGCAAACGTCATGCCGGGGACTTTGCCTGGTGTCTGCGCCTCAATCGTCATCGCAGCAATCGCCAGGCTGGCCCATGCCTGGCTGCCGACTTTCACCGTCGCAGGAGTATCTTTGATCAGAAACTGCGGCGCCGACTTGGCCAGCAACAGGTACGCACCGACACTCGCCAGTGCGGCGCTGGTTCTGCCAGTATTGCTCAAATGCTCGGCCAAGCCGGCCACCACTGTGGATGCGTGGTGCCCTTGATGGGTGTCACTGCCCAGATCGAACCCGGCGACCTTGTTGCGATTGGGCGCGGTGATCGACTCAGGGTCCAACTGCAGTGCCATGGCCGCCAGCAGGTAATCGCTTGCGCTGCTTTCGCTTTCAATGCCTTGCATGGTTTGCTGCAGGGCTTTGCCCATCCGTTGCCCTTGCGGCGAATTGACCAGCGCTTCGAGGATTTTTGCCGAGTCGCTGCCTGCCTCTGCCGGCAGCGGCTGCCGATAGCGCAGAAACTCGAGCACGCCGCCCTTGGTTTGCATCACCAGCGGTTGGTCGCCCAGGTGGTGGGCGTGATTCAGGGTGATCAGGCGCAAGCGCCGTTGTTCATCTGTATCCAAAGCAATGGGCCAAGATAACGCCCCGCCTGGTCGGCGTATCGTCGTGCTTCTCGGAATAGGCGTATCCGGCACGTCGTCGACGCCAGGGAGCACAGGTGATGATGGAGCGCCGGGCGTGAACAGCGGCAGCGAGGAATGCGAGGGTGCGGGAGAAATGCCCGTCATGCCGGGTACCTGTGCAGATGTGTGGGATCACCGATTGAACGCGTGTTCAGCGCTTTCGACTTGCATGGGTGGCCAAGCCGGGTAAAGGCGTTCCAGCCAGTGTGTTAACCGATGCTTCCTCGTTGGCGATTGTTTGAACCCGCACTTGGCCACGGCCCTCCAACCTGAATGAACCACGGCCGGGTGCACGCACAATGACTTTCATTCTATGGTTGGCCGTATTGGGCGCGGTGCTGCTCACCCTCGCCCTCACCTCCTCCTACCTGCGCTGGATGCCGGTCACCACTTCGGCGGTGTGCCTGTTGCTGGGTATCGCCATCGGCCCGCTGGGTGTGGACCTGCTGCACCTGGACATCAAAGGGTCGGCGCGCTGGATGGAGCACCTGACCGAAGTGGCAGTGCTGTTTTCGCTGTTTGTCAGCGGCCTGAAATTGCGCCTGCCGCTCAAGCACCGCACCTGGCGCATCGCCTTCGGCCTGGCCGGCCCGGTCATGCTGTTGACCATCCTCGGCACCGGGTTGTTGCTGCATTACCTGCTTGATCTGTCGTGGGGGGTGTCTTTACTGGTAGGCGCTATCCTGGCGCCGACCGACCCGGTGCTGGCGGGCCTGGTTCAGGTCAACAATGCCCAGGACTACGACGCGCTGCGCTTCGGTCTGTCCGGCGAAGCGGGGCTGAATGATGGCAGCGCCTTTCCGTTTGTGATCTTCGGCCTGCTGTTCATGCAACACGGCGGCTTCGATGGCGACTGGGTCGGCGGTTGGGTGCTGAAAAACCTGGTATGGGCGGTACCGGTCGGGCTTTTGATCGGCTACTGGATGGGCCGAGGTATCGGCCGGGTAACGTTGCGTCTGCGCCTGCTCAATGCCGACAGCACCCTTTCGCCCAATGATTACCTGACACTGGCATTGATTGCCCTTGCCTATGTGACCGCCGAAGCCGTGGGCGGCTTCGGCTTCCTGTCGGTATTCGCAGCGGGCCTGGGGTTGCGTCAGGCCGAAGTGAAGTCCACCGGCAACGCTCAGACACCCGCCGAGCACCTGGCGCAACCGGTGGTGGGCCACCTTGAAATCGAGCCCGAACAAGCCTTGCATGGCGACGTCAGCCAGTTGAAGGACACCCAGATCGCGGCAGGCGTGATGATGGGCGACATGCTGGCCTTCGGCAGCCTGGTGGAGCGGGCCATGGAGGTATTCCTGGTGACGGTCTTGGGCATCGTGCTGGTCAGCCATTGGGAGTGGGCCGCGTTGGCGGTGGCGCCGTTGCTGTTCTGTGTCATTCGCCCAGCCAGTGTATTCGCCATGCCTTGGGGCAGCCTGCTAGACAGTCGCCAACGTGGCTTGGTCAGTTGGTTCGGTATTCGTGGGATCGGCAGCATTTACTACCTGTTCTATGCGCTCAACCACGGGCTGGTGGGCACCAGCAGTGCGGTGGCGGTCAACCTGACGCTGTCGGTCATCGCATTGAGCATCCTGGCCCATGGCCTGAGCACCCAGCCCATGCTGGCGTGGTATGAGCGTCAGGCTGCGCAAAAAAATTGAATCCTGCACCGCGCCGGGGTTTCAAACAGGGAGGGCGGGGCCGAGGAGGACGTCTACTTCAAGCTCAGCAATCCCTCGGGCCCGCCGCTGGATCAGTCCTGATTTTCAGTGTTGCCAACGTCCGCTGCTTCATCCAGGTCGTTCAGCGGCACCTCGGCATCGTCCATCAACGAACCCGGGTCTTCGTTGCCGGGGTCGTTGAGGTCATCGTCCAGTTCTTTTGACATGTGCATCTCCTCTAACCGCCTTGAGTATCGATATCGGCATCGGTTTCAGGCTTGTGCTCGCGCTCGGGCCTGAAGTCTGGACTGTAGTCGTTTTCCTTGGCCTTCGGGTCGCTCGCAGGCGTTGGATCCTTGGGCGCATCGGCGGCGGTGCCAGGGGCAGGCTCGCCGCCGTCGATGGCGGGGTCGTTGCGATTGTGGGTCTGGGGATCTTTAGGCTGGGTCATTAGGCACCTCTTTGCAGGCCGGTAAAAAATCTGTACCGCATAGAACTAAGGCGTCACGGCCACGGCTGAAGTTCCGTCCGCGTGGTCAGCGCAGTGGATTGTCCACCTGGATATAGAACGCATAGATACCCAACACCAACCAAAACACCATGAACAACCACGGCGCACGCATGGAAAACAACAACGACTTGCGATAGCCCTTGTGGCTCGACTCCATCTCAGAAAACAGTGGCGACTCATCGTAGGCCATGCCCATCACCGGTTCGCTGCGCAGCAATTCGCTTTGCTTGTAGTGCCAGTGGTCGATGATTTCATACGCCGCACGGATACCGGGCCAGGCATTCAGCGAACTGAGAATACCCAGCGAAACCAGGAAGATCGGCACCACCAGCGTGAACAGCTTGCCCCATTCCGGGTTGAGGTTGCCCATGCCGGAGACAAAGGCAATCACCAGGAAGGATTGCGCGGTCAGGTAGGCGTCGGTGCGGTTGGCCAGGATGCTGGTTTCGTACTGGATTTCGCGCCGGTAAAAGTCGAGGCGGTCCTTGGGCGAGCCGAATATCTTTGCGTTGTGTTCGCTATGGTCGTTCAGGGCCGCTTCCGGAGTGTGGGGGGAGATGATTCTGGACACGACGGTGCTCCACAAGGTGACGAAACTTCTTAGAAGAATCGGGGCTCGGTGAAGTTCAAGTGGGTTGACGCACCAGTTTAGGGCGAGCCCCGCCCTCTGTAGGAGCGAGCTTGCTCGCGAAAAACGTCAACGATGACGCGGGTTTCCTGAATAAACGCGGTGCCGGTGAGTTTTTCGCGAGCAAGCTCGCTCCTACAGGAGGTTTACCGGTGATTAACCGCATTCCGGCACAGGCATTGCTTTATCCATTCACCAGCCGGAAAACAGGAGCATGCGTTACCCCCCGACCCAGAGCCGCCCCCATAAGAAAGTAAGGACCAGGTCTGTTGGCACCTTCAGCCACGGGCTCATAAAAACATGCGTTTTTTTTAAGCGGCAGTGCCACCCAAAGCCACACTGGGCACTGACAAGGTACTGGAATGGCTCGATCTTTCTTTGATGAAATGAATGACGCAAATGGCGTATGCCGTGCGCACTATCAGGACTTCTCTCGCTGGCTGGCCAACACGCCGCCGGAACTGCTGGCCCAGCGTCGCCGTGAAGCGGATTTGCTGTTCCATCGCGCCGGGATCACCTTCACCCTGTATGGCGACGAGCAAGACACCGAACGCCTGATTCCCTTCGACATCATTCCCCGCAGCATTCCCGCCAGTGAATGGAGCCTGATCGAGCGCGGCTGCATCCAGCGGGTCAATGCACTGAACATGTTCCTCGCCGATATCTACCACGACCAGCGCATCATCAAGGCCGGGATCATTCCCGCTGACCAGGTCCTGGGCAATGAGGGCTATCAGAAAGCCATGGTCGGTCTCGACCTGCACCGTGGCATCTATTCGCACATCTCGGGCGTCGATCTGGTGCGCGACGGCGACGGTACCTACTACGTGCTGGAAGACAACCTGCGCACCCCCAGCGGCGTGAGCTACATGCTCGAAGACCGCAAGATGATGATGCGCCTGTTCCCGGAAGTATTCGCCAAGCAGCGCATTGCCCCGGTGGACCACTACCCCAACCTCTTGCTCAAGACCCTCAAGAACGCCAGCCGCCTCGACAACCCGAATGTGGTGGTGTTGACCCCTGGGCGCTTCAACAGCGCTTTCTTCGAACACGCGTTCCTTGCCCGGGAAATGGGCGTGGAACTGGTGGAAGGCGCCGACCTGTTCGTGCAGGACCTCAAGGTGTTCATGCGCACCACCGACGGCCCCAAGGCCGTGGACGTGATCTACCGGCGCATCGACGACGCTTTCCTCGACCCCCAGGCGTTCAATCCCGAGTCGATGCTCGGCGTGCCGGGGCTGGTGGCGGCTTACTGCGCTGGCAATGTGGTGCTGGCCAATGCCATCGGCACCGGGGTGGCTGACGACAAGTCGATCTACCCCTACGTACCCGCGATGATCCGCTTCTACCTGGACGAGGAACCGATCCTGCAGAACGTGCCGACCTTCCAATGCCGCAAGCCCGATGAACTGTCCCATGTGCTGGCCAACCTTGAGCAATTGGTGGTCAAGGAAACCCAAGGCTCCGGCGGCTACGGCATGCTGGTGGGCCCGGCGTCGACGGCCGCCGAGATCGAGGACTTCCGCCAGCGCATCAAGGCGCGTCCCCATGCCTATATCGCCCAACCCACCTTGAGCCTGTCCACCTGCCCGACCTTTGTCGAAAACGGCATCGCACCCCGGCACATCGACCTGCGACCCTTCGTGCTCTCGGGCAAGGAAACCCGCCTGGTGCCCGGAGGCTTGACCCGCGTGGCGCTGAAGGAAGGCTCGCTGGTCGTCAACTCGTCGCAAGGCGGTGGAACCAAGGACACCTGGGTGGTGGAGGGCTGAGTATGCTGAGTAGAACCGCTGCGGACCTTTATTGGATGTCGCGCTACCTGGAACGCGCCGAGAACCTGGCGCGCATGCTGGAAGTCAGCTATTCGCTGTCACTGATGCCCCAGGCCGGGCGCAGCGATGGTCTGGATGAACTGGCGATGTCGTTGCTCAGCAGCGGCACCCTGGACAGCTACCTGGAACGGCACCAGACCCTGGATGCCGAGCGCATGCTGCACTTCTTCGCCCTCGACGAAGAAAACCCGGCCAGCATCTACAACTGCCTGCGCGCCGCCCGAGGCAATGCCCATGCGGTACGCGGGCGCATCACCGCCGACATGTGGGAAAACCTCAACGCCACCTGGCTGGAAATGCGCAGCATCGCCGCCGGTGGCCTGGCACGGCATGGCATCAGCCACTTCTGTGATTGGGTCAAGCAACGCTCGCACCTGTTTCGTGGCGCGACCTCGGGCACCATCATGCGCAATGACGCCTACCGCTTCATTCGCCTGGGCACCTTTGTCGAACGTGCTGACAACACCTTGCGCCTGCTGGACGCGCGCTATGAGATGTTCGGCGAAGAGTCGGAAGAAGTCAGCGACGTATCGGCACGCGGTTATTACCAGTGGAGCGCGCTGCTGCGCGCGTTGTCGTCGTTTGAGGCCTATACCGAGCTGTACCCGAATGCCTTGAATGCACGCTCGGTATCCGAGCTGTTGCTGTTGCGCAGTGATGTGCCGCGTTCGCTGCATGCCTGCATCGAGGAGTTGAGCCATATCCTGGCCGACCTGCCCGGCAGTTATGGGCGCACGGCGCAACGCCTGGCGGCGGAGTTCGAGGCGCGGCTGCGGTACACGGGGATTGATGAGATTCTGGAAGATGGGCTGCACACTCGGCTGACAGAATTCATCGACACCGTGCGTGAGTTGGCGCGGGAGATACAAAGCTCCTACCTGGAGGTGGTCTAACACAAACCTGTAGGAGCGAGCTTGCTCGCGAAAAACTCACCGGCGCCGCGTTAATTCAGAAAGCCCGCGTTATCGTTGACGTTTTTCGCGAGCAAGCTCGCTCCTACAGGGGCTTGATCGCCCACCAACGCGGCAACAACTGCCGCACCCGCGACTCGCCAAAGCGGTCGTCGATCAGCATCACCACCCCGCGATCCTGCTGGCTGCGGATCACCCTCCCCGCTGCCTGCACAACTTTCTGAATACCGGGATACAGGTAGGTGTAGTCATACCCCGCGCCGAAAACAGCGCCCATACGAGCCTTGATCTGCTCATTCACCGGGTTGAGCTGCGGCAAACCCAGGGTGGCGATAAACGCACCGATCAGGCGCGCTCCGGGCAGGTCGATACCTTCGCCAAACGCACCGCCCAGCACCGCAAAGCCAATGCCCTGGCTGTGGTGGGTGAACTGCTCCAAAAAGGCGTGGCGCTCGGCCTCGGCCATGCCCCGCGCCTGCAACCACAACGCAATCTGCGGGTGCCGTTCGGCCATTAACTGGGCCACCTGTTGCAGGTAATCGAAGCTTGAGAAAAACGCCAGGTAGTTACCCGGTTGCGCGGCGAATTGCCCGGCGAGCAGTTCCACAATCGGTTCCAGCGATGCCTGGCGATGCACAAACCGTGTAGAGATGCGGTCAATGATGCTGACCTGCAATTGCTCGGCCTTGAATGGTGACGCCACATCAACCCAGGCGGTATCCGCCGGCAGGCCCAGCAAGTCCGCATAATAATGGCGCGGGCTCAGGGTTGCGGAAAACAGCACGCTGCTGCGTGCGGCGGTCAACCTGGGCCGCATGAACTCAGCGGGCACCACGTTGCGCAGGCACAGAGTCGAGCTGCTGCGCTTGCCGCTGAACGTGCGTTTGGTGATATCGAAGATAAAGTGCTCGTTGAACAGCTCGGCCACTTTGGCCCATTGCAGCGCGTCGAAGTAGAAGGCTTGCAGGTCGCCGTTGAGGGCTTCGGGGTGGTCGTTGAAGTAGTCGCCCATGGCGCTGGTACACAGGCTTAGGGCCTGGAGCAGTTTGTCAGGTTTGGCCGCATACGCCTGATACGGTGCGAGTTGATCCTTGTGCAAGGCATTCCACTCACGGTTCAAGCGCTGCAAGGGTTTGTTCAGGGGCTCGGGCGCGTTATCGCGCAAGGTCTTGAGGCTGTACTGATCCAGGCTGGCGCTGTACATCGAGCGCGCACGTTCGACCAAGTTGTGCGCCTCGTCCACCAGCACCGCGACGCGCCATTGGTTGAGCTGGGCCAGGCTGAACAGCATGGCGCCAAAGTCGAAGTAATAGTTGTAGTCGGCGACGATCAGGTCGCTCCAGCGCGCCATTTCCTGGCTCAGGTAGTACGGGCATACCTGATGGGCCAGCGCCACGTGGCGCAGGCTGCGTTGATCGAGCAGGCGCACCTTGGACGCGGCCTGGCGGGCGGCAGGCAGGCGGTCGTAAAAACCCTTGGCCAACGGGCAGGAATCACCGTGACAGGCTTTGTCCAGGTGTTCACACGCCTTGTCCCGGGCCACCAGTTCAAGCACACGCAGTGACAGCTCGGGGCTGCTGTCGTACAGCACCTGGGCGGCATCCAGGGCCAGCTTGCGGCCGGGCGTCTTGGCGGTGAGGAAGAACAGTTTGTCCAGTTGCTGCGGCGCAAGGGCCTTGAGCAGCGGGAAAATGGTGCCGATGGTCTTGCCAATACCCGTGGGCGCCTGGGCCATCAGGCACCGGCCCGTAGTCACCGCTTTGTAGACCGACTCGGCCAAGTCGCGCTGCCCGGTACGGAAGTCGGCATGGGGAAACGCCAGGCTCTGCGCGCCAGCGTTGCGTGTCGCGCGATGCTGCATCTCCTGCCGGGCCCAGTCCAGGAACAGCGCGCATTGTTGATTGAAGAACTGCTCAAGGTCTGGCGCATCGAATCGCTGGTTCAGCACGGTTTCGCCTTCGCCGACGATGTCGAAGTACACCAGCGCCAGGTCGATATGATCGAGCCCGAGTTTCTGGCACATCAGCCAGCCATACACCTTGACCTGGGCCCAGTGCAGTTGCCGATGGTTAGCGGGCTGGGCAGCGAGTTCGCCACGGTAGGTTTTGACTTCTTCCAGGCGGTTGGCGTCCGGGTCGTAGCCGTCCGCCCTGCCCCGCACCTTGAGTTGCTGGTAGTCGCCCTCCAGGGGGACCTCGTGCTGGTAGTGCGCGCTGCGCCGGGATGCCACCGTGCGATGGCCGACGATGCCTTCCTGGGCGCTGGGCGACGGCGTAAAGCGCAGGTCGAGGTCACCGACCTTGGCCGTGAACTCACACAGCGCCCGCACGGCCACGCTGTAACTCAAGCGGGTTGCTCCGCCCAACGCACGTAGCAGACGGTGACCGGCATCTGGTACTCGCCGCAAAATTGCAGCCACCGCAACTGGTTGTCCTGCAGGCGGTCGCCGGGGCCCTTGACCTCGATCATGCGGTAGGTATTTTGCGCGGGCCAGAACTGGATGAGGTCCGGCATCCCGGCCCGGTTGGCACGGATATCCTGCAACAGGCGCGTAAACCAATGGCGCAAATGCTCGGCGGGCAGGCAGGCCAGGGCTTGCTCCAGCAGGTCTTCGCTGAGCAGGTTCCAGAACACAAAGGGCGACTGAATGCCCCATTTGTCCATGTAGCGTTGGCGGATGCTGGCCTTGTAGCGACCGTCCTCCAGTTGCGCAAAGCACGCGGCAAACAAGGCTTCCCTGCGTTGATAAAAGTCCTCGCTGTGCAGGTCCGCCGGCCCACGCTGGAACGGGTGGAAGAACGCCCCCGGCAGCGGCGCAAAAATCGCCTCCCAGCACAACAAGCCAAACAGCGAATTGATCAGGCCATTCTCGACGTAATGCACCGGTGCATCCGGTTCGCTCAGGTGCGCCAGCACGCAGGATTCCACCGATAGCAGCGGTTCCTGCACCAGCGAAAGGTCCAGGCGTGCCACCGCTTGGGGCCTGGCCCTGGGCAGCGCCGGCCCGCCGAGTTTGCGCCGCAGGCGCGGCACTACGCGCAGCAGGTGTTGTTGTTCCGCTGCGCTGTGTGGGGCCTGTTGCGCCTCGGTCGCCAGGGCCATGGCTTGGGCGTAATCCTCCTGGCGCTCCAGTACGCGGATCAGCCGCGCCCGCGCCCCGGGATGAGTGCAATTGCGGTAGATCTGTTCGGCCAGTGCCAGCTCGGCGCACCGTTCGCAATACTGGCCGATCTGGAACAGCAGCTTGGCGCGACGCTTTTCCAGCCAGGGGTTGTCGGTGCACAACGTGGCGACCTGCGCCAACACCGTATCCAGCGCCTCACCGGCTTCAAAGGCTTGCTGGCACTGGTGCAGGAATAGAAACCCATGCACGTCGTCACGGCTGCGTAAACCACGAGACTCGGCGCAGAACTCGACTTTTTCATAGGTATAGATGCCCAGATCTGCCAACACGAATTCTGACCAGTCCTGGTGCAGGTTGCCGAAGAACATCAGGCGCAGGCGATCACACAACTCCATCACCGTCAGGCTATAGAGCACATCGTCCACGTCGGGACACCACTGGGCAAAGCTGCGCGGCTCGGTAAATTGCGCGGCCAAGGGCTCAAGCCAGTCAGCCTTGTTGCCCTTGGGTTGATTGATCCAGGGTTTGAAGGCGCCGAGCAGTTCACTTTTTTGCAGCAGGGCGAACAGGGTGGCAAACGGCAGCGGGCTTTGATCCTCTACCCATCCCAACTCACGCAAAGGCCCCGCCGCCGCATGAGGGCAACCGATTTCCAGGTAATGGAGCTTGGCGGCACGAAAATGCACGCCCTTGCGCATCACCATCCGCACCAACAACGCCTGGGACGCCAGAGGCAACCTGTCAAATTGCTGAATGAAATGCTGTTCGTGCGCATCGAGCAAATCGGCATAGCGCTGCCCCAACCAAACCAGCACTTGGCGGAAGTTATGCAAGTAATACAAGGGGTCTTCGAGGGGGTTGGCCATGGCGCAGAGTAATCAAATACTGGTTATGCATACAGAGTGCCGGGGCAAAGCGGTTGTTGCAATCAGTAATAGATAAATGGCGCCTGCAACTTTTTGCAAAAAAACAATCTGATGAGGGGGTTGATCAAGTAATATTTATGGCCGCGCAGCCAGACGCTGCGGGACTTTTCAGGGTTAAAGGTAAGGGTTATGAACATGAAGAATTTGGGTCTGCCACTGGTTGCACTCACTTTTCTGGTATTGGCCGGTTGCTCCACGCAAACCGTGGTGACCTTGCAGAACGGCACGCAGTATTTGACCAAGGACACGCCCAACGCCAAGACCGCCGACGGCTTCTACGAGTTCACTGATATTGCCGGCAAGCGCATTCGTATCAAGGCCGATGATGTGGCCACTGTGCGTAAGGAAAAATGATCATCTAGCAAAACCCCTCAAATGTGGGAGCTGGCTTGCCTGCGATAGCGATTTGTCAGTCACCGCATGGCTGTCTCGACCGCCGCCATCGCAGGCAAGCCAGCTCCCACACCGAATACGTTAGCTGATGACTATCCCCTCCCCCGACAGACTGCTCACACCCACCAGCGTCACCGAATCCGTACCAAAGCTAATGACTGTATCCCCGCCCACCACCTTGACGTGGTCGCGGTAATCGGTGCTGCCCGCCACGTCGTTGAACACCAGCTTGTCCGTCGCCTGGTAGCCAATCAGCCGGTCATTGCCAAACTGCCCGCTGAACAAAAACGTGTTATGCCCGCTGCTGTCGCGGATCGTGTCGTTGCCCTTGCCGCCTTCGATAAAGTCCGCGCCTCTGCCGCCTTTGATCAAGTCGTCACCGTCGCTGCCGATGATGAAGGTATTGCCCTTGTGCGCCTCGGCATTGCGGTTGAGGTCTTGCACCCAGGTGGTGGCCCGTGCCGGATCGGACAGGTTAGCGACGATCACCGTCGAGTCGCGGGTCATCTGTTCGTAGAAGCCCGAGTCGAGGATGCGGGTCATGCCGTCGCCGTAGCCGGTGGGCAAGTGCGAGACCCAGGTGGGCAGGTTGAGGATGGAAAATGGCAGCAGGTTCCACAGGGATGAGGCGTAGTGGTCGTTGAAGCTGACGATGTTGTCGGTGCTCGACTCGTGGGGTTTGTCGTGCACGCCCAGGGACGACAGGTTGAATGACGAGCCATCCAGGGCACGGAACACCGGGTCGTTTTCATAGCCGACGTTAAGCACCTTGTCGCCGGCGCTCTGGGTGGGCGACGCGTAGGCCACGTAGTTGGAGTCCTTATAGAACCCCGACCAGCTGTTGTCGCTCAAGTCGGCCATGCTATTGACCGCGAGGCCCCCAAGGCTGTGGCCGCTGACCACCACGTCATTGCCGCCCAGGCCCTGGGCGCTGGCATAGTCCGCCACGTTCTTGAGCAAGCCGCCGAAGGCTTCGCCCGCGTAGTTCTTGGCATAATCCTTGGGCCCGAAGGCGGCGAGCAGGTCGCTGATCACATCGCCGATGGAGTCGGTGATCACGCTTTCCCGAGGCCCCGAAGTGCCGCGAAAACTGATGCCGATTTCCTGCAGCTTGCCCGCGTCATCGTACTTACCCAGCACCTCGGCCTGCGCCGTGCCGTAGCCGAACTTTTCGCCAAAGAAGGTGCCGCGTTCATCGACCTTGCCGCTGTAGCCCAGGGTGCTGGCGCTGATGGGCGTCCAGCCGGCTTTTTGCACCGCGTCGAGGGCGGCTTTTTCCGAGTCGGGGTTCCAGGGGATCCCGGGGATCACCCCTTGGGCATTGCTGCCGCCAATCAGCGCGCTGACCAGGGTGGCAGGCAAGCCCAGGCCGAGGCCATTGTTCTGGTAGCCGACGGCAAAGCCGTTATCCAGGTTGTGGTAGGAATACAGCGTGATCGCCATGGCATCGGCGAACAACGCCTTGGAGTCCTCGGTACCGAGGTTTTTATAGTCAAAGATACCCATTGGTCGTGCCTCTCTGTTGTTGGATTTGTAGAGAAAGCCAAAACACCTGTTATCTGTTACCACCTGTAGGAGCGAGCTTGTGTGGCGAGGGAGCTTGCTCCCGCTGGGCTGCGCAGCGGCCCCAAAAACTTGCGGGCGCTGCGCCCCCGAGCGGGAGCAAGCTCCCTCGCCACAACCAACTGCATCTGGCCTTTAGAACGCCCAGTCCAGGCTCAAGCCGACGCCGTGCACCTTCTCCTTGCTGGCCAGCAGGCCGTTGTAATCGAAGTTCACCCGCGCATCCTTGCTCAATGCCAAGCTGACCCGTGCTCCGACCAATGCGGCATCGCGTACCATCGGCGCACTTTCCACCGTGAACGAAGGGCCGCCCGAGGCAAACGCCAGGTGCTGCTCCGAATCGGTGCTGCTCAGGTTGTGCTGCCAGCCCAGGGTGCCGGAGACTTCCAGTTGCTGATGGTCGTTGATATTGAAGGTCTTCAAGGCCCGCATACCCAAGGTGCTGAGCACCAGGTCACGGCTGTCGTCGCCACTTCTCAGCGCGGCGGCGTCGCCCTTCTCTTTGAAGCTGTCAGTTGCCAGGTGCACGTAGGCCAGGTTGGCGAACGGCTCCAGGGCCAGCGGTTGCAGGTTGATGCGGTACGCCGCTTCCGTGAACACCTGGGTGCTGTGGGCATCGACCTTGGCCTTTTGCTTGCCGCTGACGTCGCCGTATTGCAGGTCTCGTTTGACATCGGCGCGGTGCCAGCTGTAGGTCGCGCCGCCACTCAGGCGCCAGGCGCCGATTTCATGCCCGGCATAGGCGCCGAAATGGTAGCTGTCGACCGAGGCGCGGCTGTGGGTGCCGCTGCCCATGTTCAGCGACGTGTCGCTGTAGCCGGCCACCAGGCCAATGCGCGTGGCCTCATCGAGGGCGCCGTCCACACCGGCGAGCATGCCGCCGATGGAGGTGGTGTAGCCCGCCGTGTCGTTGCGGCTGTCGGTCTTGCCCCATGCACCCAACGCCTTGACCCACACGTTGCCACGGCTGTCGATGGCTTGGCTGGAAGCGCCCATTTCGCCATTGCGCAGGCGCTCGCCCACGGCTTCGCGTACGTAGCGGCTGTCATTGACCAGTGCGGTTTCCAGCGCCGGGTAGACTTCCCCACTCAGTTGCTGGAACGCGCCCTGGGCCGAAGCGGCCGTGGGTGCCAGCAGCAGGCTTTCATACACACCATTGCCCGCGCCCAATTGCTCGGCGGCGGCGGCCACGGCGCGCTGGTTCGGCGTGGCGGCCACACTGGCGAAGCTGTTGGTGCGTGCCACATCCAGCTGCACACCGTTGGCGGCGTAGTTCAAGGTACCGCCGACAAACAGGTAGTTAGGCAGCACCGCAGCAAAACTGCCGGTGACGCCACCTGCCGCTTGCAGGATGTTGTATTGACGGCCGATCAGGCTTTGGGCCTGGGTCGCGCTCAACAAGGTCGGGCTGTTTTCCAGGGCCAGGGTCACGGTGCCACCGTTGAGGGTAGCGGTGCCGCCCGCGACGATGCGATCGCTGCTGGTGGGCGACAGTTCTACCGCGTAGGTCGAGCCCGGCTCAAAGTTGACGTTACCCGCCACGTTCAAGGTGCCGATGGAATTACCCGGCGCCACGGTGCCGCCGTTTTTCGCGCTCAGCGAACCAATACGCCCCGAACCACCGACCACACCGCTCTGGCTGACGGTAACGTCGGAGGTGACCGAACCATTGATTGCCAGCAAGCCCTGGTTGACCAGCGTCGGCCCGCTGTAGGTGTTGGCGCCAGTGAGCACCAAGGTACCGATGCCTTGCTTGGTCAAGCCGCCATGGCCCGAGATGTCGTTGCTCCACACATCCCGCCCGCAGTGCAGGTCATCGCACACACGCTGGGTGGGTTTGCCGGCATCCACCACCGCGCCGACACCCGGCAGGTCCGCGACGAACTGGCCGCTGCCGTAGGCGCCGTCGATACGGAACTCGGCCGGGATATCCTCGGCGGTGATAAACATCCCTGGGCCGTTGACCGCCTTGCCCAGGTTGATCATGCCCCACCCGTACAGCGAGTCGATGCCCGGCGCGCCGAGGTCGGTGGCGGTGGTCTTGAGCACGGTGGAGATCTGGTCGCCGCTCATGTACTGGAAGCGCTCCATCAGCACCGCTGCGGCGCCCGCCACGTGAGGTGCGGCCATGGAGGTGCCATTTTTGTTGGCCCAGTCGGTGGTGAGGTTTTCCAGGCTGGTACCGTTGATGATCGAGCTGTAGATCTTGGTGCCGGGTGCCGATACGCAAAAGCTCGCCGCATAGCCACAACGCGAGGAGAACGTACTGATCACGTAAGGATCGGGGCTGGCAGTATTCGGGTTCTGCTGGAGGGCCGCGACGGACAGCCAGTTAGGCGCGATCTCTGGCACAAAATACGCAAGGCCGGAAATCGCATCCGGGTTGTTGAGGTTGTAGTCATTGCCTGCGGCGAAGATGGTCAGCACACCGCTGCGGGCCGCGTCGATGGCGCCTTGGTAGGCACCACCGGCAACGGTGCCGAGGATCGGGCGGATGGTATTGAACTGCGCCTGGGCTTCGTTGACGGTGAAATTGGGGAACGCCGGATCGCGGCCGCCCTTGGCGTATTGATCACCGATGCCGATGCCCCAGCTGTTGTTGATGATACGCGCGCCACTGGCGACCAGCCCATCCCAGCCGGCCTTGTACACGGCGCCGTCATTGCCGAGGATGATCCCGTCTTCCGGCCCCGGGTCACCGTTTTCGGCGGTGAGGATTTGGGCGTTGAACGCCACGCCATGCATCGGCCCACCATCGCGGTTACCGGCCGCAATGCCGCCGACATGGGTGCCGTGGTTACCCAGCTTGCCGTTGGAGTCCTTGGACGGCGTGCCGTCGTAGCGGAACGCGTCGCCCGCCTTCACCGGGATATACGGGTCGGTGTATTGGCGAATGCCCTCGGTGACAATCGTCACCACCTTGTCGGGGCTGGCGAACTCCGGGTGCTGGGCGTACACCGGCTGGTCGAAGATCCCCAGCTTGACGCCCTTGCCGGTATAGCCAGCCGCATAGGCGGTGTCGGCGTGCACGGCGCCCAGGCCCCAGTCGGCCTTGAACTCATTGCTGCGCCAGCTGGCGGCGTCGCCCAGTTTGCCGGTTTCCACATAGGGTGCGGCCTGGGCGGTTCCCAGACTTGCCAGGCAACACAGCAACGCGCCGTATGGCACGCAGCTCAGCGCCTTGAGCGGATAGCCCGGGCCTGTGTGGATGGCGGTAGTTAACCCTGACTTGCGTTTTTTCACGGTGACCTTCCTTAGTTTTCTTATTGCACGTGTGTAAATCACTTTCTCCAGAACACCGCCGCTGATCGTTCCCACGCTCCGCGTGGGAATGCGGCCCCGGACGCTCTGCGTCCCAAAGCGTGACGCGGAGCGTCACAGGAGGCGTTACCACGCGGAGCGTGGGAACGATCAGGTTCGCGGTGTCTTCAGAACTGCCAGTTCAGGCTCAAGCCCACGCCCTGTGTTTTCGCGCGCCCACCCAGCTGGCCGTTGTAATCCAGGTTGACCCGTGTCGATGCATTCAGCGCCAGGCTGGCCTGCACGCCCACCAGGGCAGCGTCGCGCAGCAATGGCGCACTGCGTACGGCAAATGAAGGCCCGCCCGCGACAAACGCCAAATGCTCTTCGGACTCCACCGCCGTCAGGCTGTGTTGCCAGCCCAACGAACCGGACAGGTCCAGTTGCTGGTGGTCATTGAGGGCCAGGGTTTTCAGCGCACGCACGCCGAGGGTGCTAAGCACCGCATCACGCCGGTCGCTGCCGCGTTCCAGGGCAGCGGCATCGCCTTTTTCGTGGAAGGACTCGCTGTTCAGATGCACATAGGCCAGGTTGGCGAACGGCTCCAGGGCCACCGCTTGCAGGCGGATGCGGTACGCGGCTTCGGTGAAGACTTGCGCCGTGGTCGCGTCCAGCTTGGTTTTTTGCTTGCCGCTGACGTCACCCCATTGCAGATCGCGCTTCACGTCGCCGCGATGCCAGCTGTAGGCACCGCCGACGCTCAGGCGCCAGTCACCCAGCTCGCGCCCGGCGTACGCGCCAAAGTGGTAGCTGTCGATGGACGCCGATGAATGGGTACCACTGCCCATGTTCAAGGAGCTGTCGCTGTAACCGGCGACCACACCCACGCGGGTCTGCTCATCCAGCGCGCCATCCACGCCCGCCAACAGGCCACCGATGGAGGTGGTGGAACCCGCCGTTTCAGTGCGGCTGTCGGTCTTGCCCCAGGCGCCCAGCGCCTTGAACCACAGGTTGCTTTCACCGGTCACTGGCACATGGCGCAGGCGCTCGCCCACGGCATTACGCAGTTGCAGGCTGTCGTTGATCAGCATCGCACCCACAGCCGGGTAGATTTCCCCGGACAGTTGCTGCAAGCCCTGCTGGGCCACGGCGACCGATTGCGACTGCAGCAGGCTTTCATACACCGGGTTGCCAGCGCCCAATTGCTCGGCGGCCGCCGCGACGTTGCGCTGGTTGCGGGTGGCGCCGACGCTGGCGAAGCTGGCGTCGTTGCGCCCGACATTCAGTTGCACGGCGTTGGCGGCGTAGTCGAGGGTGCCACCGAGGAACAGGTAGTTGGGCAGCACTTGCCCGAACTGGCCCTGGATACCGCCCGCCGCTTGAAGAATCGAGTACTGCCGACCAATCAGGCTTTGGGCCTCGCTCTGGCTGAGCAAGGTGGGGCTGTTTTCCAGCGCCAGCGTGACGGTGCCGCCGCCCAGAACTGCCTTACCGCCGGCAACAATGCGGTCGCTGCTGGTGGGCGTCAGTTCCACGGCATAGGTCGAGCCGGCGCCGAGGTTTACGTCCCCTGCCACTTGCAAGGTGCCCACGGAATTGCCCGGTGCCACACGGCCGCCACTGTTTACCGACAACGCGGCAATACGTCCGGAACCCCCCAGGGTGCCGCTGTCATTCACCGTC
The DNA here is from genome assembly GCF_036346515.1 of Pseudomonas sp. AM4(2022). Lineage (NCBI taxonomy): Bacteria > Pseudomonadati > Pseudomonadota > Gammaproteobacteria > Pseudomonadales > Pseudomonadaceae > Pseudomonas > Pseudomonas sp. AM4(2022). Next base: position 84,195 of record NZ_JAOTNW010000022.1, on the reverse strand, counting down.
ACCGCCGAGGCCAGCGAGCCATTGACCGCTAACAGACCGCCGTTGACGAGGGTCGCGCCGCGATAGGTGCTGTCGCCGCTGAGCACCAGGCTGCCGGCACCGGCCTTGATCAGGCTGCCCTCGTACACGCGGTTAGCAGCAGCCTGGTCGCGAGCGTTGCCGATGGCGTAGTCGGTCTGGTCCTGCTGGCTGGCAGTCGCGCCCACGCCGTTTTGCCAGCCCTTGTCGATCAGGGTTTGCTGCCAGGCGCTGTGCTCGGCACGGTCCTCGGCCTGGCGCTGGACCAACGCCTGGTCGGAAATGCCATTGCTCCACACATCGCCCTGCCCGGCGGCCAGGTTCACCTCCATAGGCCCGAGCAATTGCCCCGGGCCATGCATCGCCCGGCCCAGGTCAGGCACACCCCAGCCAACGATGGCGTTAGGCGCCTGAGTGATCGTGCCGTCGAGCTGCGTGGCGGTGGTCAGCAGCACCTGCAAGGCTTGCTCGTTGGTCATGTAGGGATAACGTTCCATCACCAGCGCCAACGCGCCGGTGGCATGGGGCGCTGCCATCGAGGTGCCCGACTTGACCCCATAACCCCCGTCAGGAATGGTGCTGTTGATTAGCGCGCCGGGGGTAGAAATACACCAGTACTTGGCGATGCCGCACTTGTTGTATTTCTGGTTATTGGCTTTATCCAGCCCGGACACGGCGAGCCAGTGGCCTTCCAGTTCCGGCTGGAAATACGGCAAGGCCGAGCGCACGCTGGCGTTGGCATAGCCGCTGTTGCCGGCGCTGAACACGTTGATTACACCGGCCTTGGCCACGTCCGCCGCAGCGTCCAGCCAGGTGCCCCGGTTGTAATGCTGGGCGTACGCCGCGTGCATGTTGTCCAGGGTCTGGTAGCTGACGTCCTTGGGCTGGCTGCCCCAGCTGTTGTTGATGGCGCGCACGCCGGAGTCCACCAAAGCGGTGTACACGGTCTTGAAGTATTTGGGGTCTGGCGTCGGGCCGAACAGGAAGCTGTCGTTAGCGTTGGTGTTGCCCACATAGACCTGCGCGTTGTAAGCAACGCCATGCATACCCACGCCGTCGCGGGCGGCGCCCATGGTGCCGGTGACGTGGGTGCCGTGGGAATCATTGTTCGGGTTGAGCGCGCCCGTGGTGCTGAAGGCGCTGCCATCGACATAGGTGCCAGTGGCGGTGACCGGGTGAAAACGGTCTTTGGAAGCTTCCGGGTGATTGGTATCGAACCCTGAGTCCAGCGCACCGATTTTCACGCCTTGGCCGCTGATCCCGGCGGCGTAGGCTTCATCGGCCTTCATGCGGCCCAGGCCCCAGTCGCTCTGGTACTCGGCGGAGCGCCAACTGGCGGGGTTACCCGGTTGGCCGGTCTCGGTGTATTGCGCCTGTGCCGCAACGGACAGCAAGAGCAAGGAACCTGCGGTGAAGGGTTTGAAACGTGGTGAATCGGTGATCATGTGCACACTCCCTATTATTGTTATTCCCTACCCTGTGGCGAGGGAGCTTGCTCCCGGTGGAGTACGAAGCGCTCCCCAAAAAAGCCGGCTCCAGCTTCGCTGTCGAGCGGGAGCAAGCTCCCTCGCCACAAAACGCTCGCTCCTACAGTTTTCCATCCGGGCCGAAGGCTTCGTCTACCTTGGCCAGGTCGGTGTCACGCAAGTTGCCCGCGTAGTAGTGCAATTTGGTCCAGGCCATCAAGTAGTCATAACGCGCCTGGGCCAGGTCGCGGCGGGTGCTGTACAACTGCTGTTCGGCGTTCAGCGCGTCGAGGTTGACGCGCTCGCCGCCGAGAATGCTCTGCTTGGTCGACACCACCAGCGCCTCGGCGGATGCCAGCGCTTTCTGATAGGCGCGCAACTTACTCACGCCCGACAGGCACGCACTGAACTGGCGACGCAGTTCGATCAGGGTTTCCCGGGTCTTGCCTTCCAGCTCGTACTCCGCCTGCTCCATCGCGCGGCTGGCCTGGCGGGTGGAGGCCGAGATACCGCCACCGGCATACAGCGGCATGCTCACTTCGACGCCGATGGTGTTGGTGTCGTAGCGCTGGTTATAGGTGTTGCCGCTGTCGGACTCCTGCTTGCGCGAGGTGGCATACGCGGTGATTCTGGGCAAATGCCCGGCACGGTTGCGTTCCACTTCATAGCGCGCTACTTCCAGGGACTGGCGCTGCGAAGCCAGCACGGGGTTGTTGGTCAGCGCCAACTCATGCCAGGTGTCGTAGTTGGCCGGGGTCAGGGTGAACGCGGCAAAGCTCTGGTTCAGCGGTGCCAGGTCGTTGATATTGACGCTTTGCACGCCGATCAACGCGCCCAGCTCCCGGAGCGAGGCGTCCTGCTCATCCAGGGCCTGGATCTCTTCGGCGGTGGCCAACTCGTAGCGCGACTCGGCTTCAAGGATATCGGTGCGCGTGCCCTCGCCTTGCTGGAACAGGTGCCGGTTCTGCTGGAACTGTTGTTCGAACGCCTTCTTCTTGGCCCTGGCGATGTCGATCTGGTCCTGGGCAAACAGCGCCTGGGTGTAATAGCTCAACACCCGCACCAGCAACGCCTGGCTCTTGTCGCGAAAGCTTTCATCGGCGAACAGCGCCTGGGCCACGCCCTTGCGGTAGTTGGCGTAGGCTTCGTAGTCGAACAGCGGCTGTTGCAGGCTGAAGGTCGAGCCGTAGCTGTTGTAGTTGCGGTCGTCGCGGTAACTGCCGCCGCGCCCGTCAGGCAGGTGCGCTTCGGAATTGTTGCGGCCCTTGTTGTAGTTGTAGGACAGCCGCGGCAGCAAGCCGGCGCGGCCAATGGTGCGGTTCTCCAGGCCGGCATCGCGCTCTTTGATGGCGCCGAGGAACACCGGGTCGTTGCGCAGCGCCTGCTCGTACACATCGAAGGGCCCCATCGCCGCCTGGGCACTGCCACACACCAACAACAGCGAAATGAACACTGGCTTCATGCTCATTCCTCGGTCAACGCAGAGCCGGCACGGTCCAGCAGCGGCTTGAACAGATAGTTGAGCAGCGAACGCTCGCCGGTGCGCACGAACATCTCGGCGGGCATGCCGGGCTTGATCACCAGGCCGTTGAGTTTTTCCATCGCCGCCTCGCTCACGCTGGTGCGCAGCACGTAGTACGGCGCACCGGTCTTTTCATCGAGCATCTGGTCGGCGGAGATCAGGCTGACTTCGCCCGGCACCCGTGGCGTGCGGCTTTGGTTGAAGGCGGTGAAGAGGATGTCTACAGGCAAGTGTGTGCCGACCTTGTCCACCAAATGCACCGGCAGGTGCCCTTCTACTTCCAGGCGTGTGCCCTGGGGCACGATCTCCAGCAGGGTTTCACCGGCGCGCACCACGGCGCCTTCGGTATGCACGCTGAGGTTGACCGCGATGCCATCGGCCGGCGCGTTGATCTCGCTGTGTTGCAGGTTGAAGCCGGCGGAGGTCAATTGCTGTTCAAGGGTCAGGCTGCGCAGTTGCGCGTCGGCCAGTTGGCTGCGCACTTCCTTCTGATACTCCTCGCTGTGCTGCTGTAACTTGAGGCGCGATTCGACAATGCCCTGCTCTATCCGGCCGCTTTCACCGGCGTTTTGCGCCAGGTCCTGCTGCACCTGGGATAATTGGCGCTGGTAGTCCATCAGGCGGTTGCGCGGGATGTAGCCGTTGTCGGCCAAGGGTTGCAGGTTGCTCAGTTGCGCGCGCAGGGATTGGGCCTGGGCGGTCAAGTCACTGCGGGCACGGCGCATACCACTTAGCTGAGAGTTGGCGCCCTCGATGCTGGCGCGGATCCCGGCTTGTTCACGGGCAAACGCGTCGCGACGGCTGCTGAACAGTTGGCGCTGACCTTCCAGCACCAGCATCAGGGCTGGATCAGGGTTGGCGCTCAGCTCAGCAGGAAAGGTAATACCGGGCAGGTTGTCACGCTCGCTCTGCCAGCGCGCCACGCTGGCCCAGGCCATGCGGTACTGGGCTTGCAGCGATTGCACATCGGCCTGGTTCTGGGTCTGGTCGAGACGAAACAGCGGCTGGCCTTGCTTGACCAGTTCGCCCTCCTTGACCAGGATGCGGCTGACCACGCCGGGGCTGAAGGTTTGTACCGCCTTGCGCTTGCCGGACACCACCACGGTGCCTTGGACCGGTATACCTTGATCCAACGGTGCGAGGCTGGCCCAGAGGAAAAAACCACCGGCACCGACAATGGTCATCACCCAGCCCATTTTTACGAAAAAGCCGGCATCGCGTTCTTTAATTTGAGGTTCAACAGTAAGGCTGCTCATGCGCCTGGATTCCTTCCGGCCTGGTAGTGACGACTGAAGCTGACACCGGGTTTTTCTTTCGGCGCTTCCTGCTGCCCTGCCAAGGCCCGCAGCACTTCCTGGCTGGGCCCGAATGCCTGCAACTGGCCTTCGCCGAGCACCAGCAATTTATCGGCCTGGGCCAATGCCGAGGAACGATGGGTGACCAGCACCACGCTGCTGCCCTGGGCTTTCATTTGCATGATGGCGCTGGCCAATGCGGCTTCGCCGACGGTGTCGAGGTTGGAGTTGGGTTCGTCCAGCACGATCAGGCGCGGCCCGCCGTACAGGGCGCGGGCCAGGGCCACGCGTTGTTTCTGGCCGCCGGACAAGCCACCGCCGTTGTCGCCCAGCACGGTGTCGTAGCCTTGGGGCAGGCGCAGGATCAATTCATGCACACCGGCCTGTTGCGCGGCCTTGACCACCCGCTCCGGGTCGGCCTCGCGAAAGCGCGCGATGTTGTCGGCAATGCTGCCGCTGAACAGCTCGATGTCCTGGGGCAAATAGCCGATATGCGGGCCAAGGTCGTCGCGGTTCCAGCGGTGAATATCCGCGCCGTCCAGGCGCACGGTACCGGCCAGGGTCGGCCACACGCCCACCAGCACACGGGCCAGGGTGGACTTGCCGGAGCCCGACGCACCGAGCACGCCCAGCACTTCACCGGCAGCCAGGTTGAAGCTGACCTGATGCAGGGTCGCCATGCGCCGCCCCGGCGGGCCGGCGCTGACCTGCTCGAAACTGACCTGGCCGTGGGGCGCAGGCAAAGCCATGTGCTCGGCCTCTGGCGGGAATTCGCGCAGCAGTTCGTCGAGGCGCTGGTAGGCCAGCTTGGCCGAACTCCATTGCTTCCACACTGCAATCAATTGGTCGATGGGGCTGAGTACGCGGCCCATCAAGATGGAGCCTGCGATCATCATCCCGGCGGTCATGTCGCCCTTGATCACCAGGTAGGCGCCCAGACCCAGCACCAAGGATTGCAGGCACAGGCGCAGGGATTTGCTTAAGGAGGTGATGATCGAACCGGTGTCGCTGGCCTGGTTCTGCAAGCCCAGGAACTGCGAATGCACGCCAAACCAGCGTTGGCGCAGCGCACCGAGCATGCCCATGGCCTGGATGGTTTCGGCGTTGTGCAAATGGCTGGTAGCCAATTGGGTGGACTGCTGCGAATAACCACTGGCCTCGCCCAGTGGCTTTTTGGTCAGGTATTCGTTAAGGCACGCCAGGCCAATCAACAACACTGCGCCGGCCGTGGCCAGCACGCCGAGCCACACATTGAACAGGAAAATCACGAACAGGTAGATCGGGAACCACGGCGCATCGAAAAACGCAAACAGCGCCGGCCCCGTGATGAATTGGCGCAGAGCGGTCAGGTCGCCCAAGGATTGCCCGGCATGCCCCTGGCCGCGCTGCAGGTTGCGTTCGAACGCGGCTTTGTACACGCGCAAGTTGAAACGTCGCTCCAACTGGCTACCAATGCGGATCACGATAAAGCTGCGCACCACTTCCAGCAGGCCGATAAACGCAAAGAAGCCTACGACCATCAGCGTCAACATCACCAGGGTGGTTTCATTCTGGGAGGACAACACACGGTCATACACTTGCAGCATGTAAATCGAGGGCACCAGCATTAATAGGTTAATCAATGCCGTGAAACAGCCAACGCTGATCAAAATACTCTTGTATTCACCCAACGCCCTGAATAAGGGCGCCACCCCATGGGACTTCGCCATATTAATTGTTTTTCCTTGCAGCGAATTACGCAAAAGGGTCACCCCTACCGAGTAGGGTACGGCCGCCTAACAAATCGAGTTATATGCTTATAACTTTTAATTAAAGTTTTCGTTGCAGCCTTACAACTTCGCCCGCTTTAGTGCGGGCTTGATAGTCGCCTTCTTTCTGGCGATTCAAATGGGTAATCCCAGAGCCTTCAGCGTTAAACAGCCAAATACCATCCGGCGTGGGCGACCACGTCAGCGGCTTGTCGCCCAGCCATTGCTCGGCACAGGCGATATCACCCTCCAAGGCGTTGGCTTGCTCCACTAACTTGAGCGCGCACACCTGACCCTGCTGCTTCAGCTCCCACTGCCCGGCAAGCTGCGCGGAGGTGGGTAATACAAGACTGCTAGCCATTGCGTGGGCTCCTGCCGACACGAACAACACCTGCACAACACAGGCGATCAAATGGGAAAAACGTGGCATATCCAACTCCAGCCTGGAGCGCGGCACCGAAGCGCCGCGCGCTTTACATCAGGCTACGATGTCACTGGCAGCCGCCTGGCCAACGGTGGTGACGAGGAAATCCGCCACGCCGTGCCCGGAGAAGTCCACGGCCAAGGTGCCCAGGTTGGTACCTGAGGCATAGCTCAGTACAGCATCGCCGGCATGCCCGGTAAATGCGTTGACGAAGGTCACGCCCGCACCCTTGGTGATACCGGACAGGTCGATCTTGTCCGAACCCGAGGTGAAGTCAAAGATCTTGTCCGCAGCCCCTGGCTTGGAGTCGGAACTGGCACCGTACACGAAAGTGTCGCTGCCAGCGCCGCCCCACAGCTGGTCCGCACCGCCGCCGCCGTAGATGAGGTCGTTGCCGGCCCCGCCCTTGATGGTATTGGCGACTTGGTTACCAATGATCAGGTCGTTGCCCGAACCACCGAACGCGTTCTCGATGGTGACGCCCTTGGCGATGGACACGTTGCCCACCAGGCCGCCCACATCAGAGAACGAGGTGGCAGTGAGGTTGATCTTCTGGTTCTGGGTAAAACCGGAGAAGTCCAAGGTGTCGTTGCCGCCACCGTCCCATACCGAGAACACCAGCTTGTCGGCATTGGAAGTGGCGCTGAGGAAATCACGCCCGGTGTTGGAGTTGAACCCGTAGGTGGTGTCCGTGGCGCGGGTGCTGAGGTTGGCACCGTAGAGCTTCTGGATCGCGGCGATGTCGTCGATCAGCGGGCCGGAAGCGTAAGCCTCGACGCCGCCTTTGCTGAAGTTCTGGTTGGTGTTGCTCTCGCTCCAGTAACTCATGAGGCTATAGCCACGCGTGTCCTGTCCATAGGTTGCGTCGTTATAGGTCGGGTTGCCGTTCCCGGCGTTGTAGTCGCCAGGGTGAGCCAGGCCCAGGGTGTGGCCGATTTCGTGGGTCAGGGTCTGCCGGCCATAGTTGTTCAGGTCCGGGGTCTTGTTCGGCGTGTAGCTGTTGTTTGTCAGGTACCACGAGGTGCCGTCGTAGCCTGCACCGGTACCGGGCAGGTAAGCGAAGGCCGCGGCGCCGTCCTGGCCACTGCTGTAGTTGCCGAACGTCATGTGGCCGTCACCGCCGGAAGCCTTTTCGGTAAAGGTCACGTTGGCGACATCCGACCAGGATTGCATGGCCAGTGCGGCCTGTGCTTTCTGCTGGGCGTTGAACTGGCTGAACCCTGAGATGCCATGTTTGTTCATGGTGCTCTGGGTAGCCGAGGTGAGGAAGGTGTAGGTCAGATCGATCTTGCCGTTGCCATCAAAGTCCCGATACGCGGCGCCATCCCGCAGCAGCTGGGTCGCTGCCTGGTCCACGGTGTAGGACGGTTTGCCATTGACTGTGAGGTTACCGCCACGGTCATACAAATGGCTGAAGCTATCGATTTGCGAGTAAGCAGTGCTGGCTTGCGCGGCAGATACAATAGCTTTGTCTTTTACTTTTGACATAAACGTACTTCCTTGTTTGCAAGTGCATCAGTCTTTGTTCGATAGGAACCTCGCGGGCGAGGATAGTCCTATCACTCACCTCTTTTGAAGGCGTAAGAAAACTGACACAACTTGAAATCTTTCGTCTACATCTATTTCCATCGCACAATTGTGACGCAGGTTCAAGTTGAAGAAGTCGCACGCAGTGTTTATTGGGGGCCGTTGCGTTTGTGTGGCCGAATCGGCGCTCACCACTATTTAAATATTAAATACAAGTAAAGGCACTCTAAGTGAGCGGCCGACTTGATTAATGGATCCAATATATTGTCACGGTGTCATTAGCAACATTAAAGAGCCACTATTCGCACTATTAAAGTGCGCTGCCCCCCATTACCGGGACATACTCCAGCCACACTGTTGCAGGGCTGCCAAGAGGGTTTCGCCAGCCAGGCCCGGCACCTTGACGCCGTCGTGGGTGGTCATATCTTCACCTGCCAGAATGGCATTGATGATCGCCTCCTCCACCGCCTCTGCCGCCGCGCTGAACAGCGGCGAAATATGATCGTTGTTGACCATCTGCAACCCGGTGCTGAGCGGCAGGTCCTTGCGCCCATAGTCGGCCGGTGGCAAATCACGGTTACCGGTGGCAAACGCCAGGAACAGGTCGCCGCTGGAATCCTCGGTGCCGCCACCGGTGCGCGCAATGCCGATGGACGCGCGCTGTGCCAGGCGCTGGCATTGGTGGGGCAGCAAGGGAGCGTCAGTGGCGATGATCACCACGATGGAGCCCATGCCGGGAGTGCCACGCTCGGCAAAGGGCGAAGCAATATCCATCAAGTGACGGCCCACCGGGTAGCCATCGACCCGTAGCTCCTGGCGCTTGCCATGGTTGGCCTGCACCAGTACGCCGACGGTCCAGCCGCCCTGCTCCGTTGGCAACTGCCGTGACGCAGTGCCGATGCCGCCCTTGAACTCGTGGCAAATCATGCCGGTGCCACCGCCTACCGCGCCTTCCTGCACCGGGCCGCTTTCAGCCTGGTCCAGGGCCTGGCGCACATGCTCAGGGCGAACATGCTGGCCCCAGATGTCGTTGAGCAGGCCGTCATAAGTTTCCATGACCACCGGCATGCACCAATACACCGCCGGGTCCGCCAGACGCTCGCGCTCCAGGGCGATCAGGCTATCGCGCACTACCCCGATACTGTGGGTGTTGGTAATGGCCATCGGCGTGGTCAACAGCCCCGCCTCGCTGATCCATTCAAGCCCCGTGGCGTCGCCATTGCCGTTGAGCACGTGGTAGCCGGCAAAACAGGGTTGATGTCGAGCTTCCCCGGCACGCGGCTGGATCAGCGTGACGCCGGTGCGTACCTGCTTGCCGTCGACATGCGCCTTGAGCGTGGCATGGCCGACGCGAACGCCGGGAACATCGGTGATGGCATTCAATTCGCCGGGCATGCCCAGCCCCAACGTGATGCCCAATTGACGTGCACGCATACCCACTCCCTACAGTTTCTGAAACGCTGGACTCAACCGGCCACTGATGCAATACAAAATCACCGACAGGGCCAGCAAGCCGATGATGATCATGATGTCGCGTACCGAGGCCTCAAGGATCAAGGTGACCAGCAGGTAACCGGCACCGAGCACCGCCAGCAATGCTGGCAGCGGCCATAACGGCATGCGATAGGGATGCTCGCGATCACGCAGCAGCACCCGGCTCATCAGCGCGCTCAGCGCCACCACCAGGTACACCAGCATGATCAGCAGCACGCTGAATGAGGTCAGGTCGGCCAGGTTAGAACTGAAGCTCAACAGCGCCGAGGGTATCGCCAGGAACAGCGTCGCCAGCCACGGCGAGTCCCAGCGCGGGTGAATACGCGTGAACAGCTTGTTGATACTCGGCGTCCACAGCGCATCGCGACCGCTGCTGAACACCACCCGGCCAATCTGGATCACGATGGCGACGATCGCGTTGAACACCGACAGGAAAATCCCGGCGCTCACCAACCGCGACAGGGTTTCATTGCCATGGCTGGTCAACAGGTAGCCGATCGGGTCGGGGCTGCTGATCATCTCGCTCAGGGACGGCGCGCCAATCAACAGCGCGGTGATCGGTACCAATTCGATGACCACCACCAACCCCAGGGACCAGAGCACCGCCTTGTGCACGCCCTTGCCGCCGCACTTCATGTCTTCGGCCAGCAACACCGCTGGGCCGTAGCCGTTGAACGAGAACAGGCCGATGCCGACGGCACCGATCACCAACGCCCAGGGCGCCAGGTGCAACACGCCGTTTTCGACGATTTGTGGCTGCAGCAACACACTGGCCGGTTGCACCGGATTACCGAAGCCGATCACCACAATCACCAGCAACGCCGCCACTTCCAACAGCAGGCAGGTGCCGGTGATCCAGGCGTTGAGCTTGATATTGAGGATGCCCAGGGCGTAACTGCATACCACGATCACCAGGGCGACAGTTTGCGCGTCGAATGTCGTGCCCAGAGCGTTATTCAGATAAGTCGCCGCACCGGTCGCCAATACCGGCGGGATAAACAACAACATCACCAGCACTGTCAGGAAGGTGGCATAACCGGCCATGCCACCAAACACGCGCTTGGCATATACGTACTCGCCACCGGCGCTGTTATGGGCGCGGCCGAGCTCGGCGTAACAGAAAGCAAACATCAACGCGAGCAACGCCGCCATCACGAATGCCAGGAACACGCCACTGCCCGCCTGCTGGATGGCAAATGGGGCGATCACAAAGACGGAACTGGCCGGCGTTACCGCTGAAACGGTAATAGCCACTACATCAAAGACGCTCAGGGTGGGCTTGAGCACGCCATCGGGCGCGGGGGTAGCACTCATATCGTTATCCTCTGTCGTTGTTTTTGGTGTGAGGCAGAAACGAAAAATGATTTTTCCTCGGGATATGCTTCCCGTTGGACAGTGACGACGTTATCGGTTGGCAGGGCTGTCGGCCAATTCCCCTATTGGCGTACTCCCCTTGACGGTGCCCGCCAGAAGCCTAACCCTTGGCCGATCATTTGAGGGTGGGGATGTTGAGATGAACCTGTTCCGGGAAATAGGTATGCACGCGGGATTGGGCCGCACCCTGTCTCAGATCGGCACCGAGCGGTTCTGGAAGCAATTGGTGCTGTTATTGCACCAATGCCTGCCCTTCGATAATGCCCTGGCGATTTTCTACCCGCTGGATGGTCCGCCCCAGGCCCTGGAAGAGTACGACGCCCAGCCCAGCAGCAAGCCCGCGTCGATGCTGGTGTACCTCAACGGCCTGTACCTGCTTGACCCGTTTTACCAAGCCTGCCGCGAGCATTATGCCAGCGGCGTTTACCGCCTGGAGGAAGTGGCGCCGGACCATTTTCGCCAGAGTGAGTACTTCCTCAATTATTTCCATGACAATGTGCTGGAAGACGAAGTGCAATTGATCCTGCAATTGCCCGGCGCCGGCACCCTGTCGCTGTCACTGGGCATGCAACGGCGCTTCAGCTTTGAAGAAACCGGGCTGTTGACCACGCTGTCGGCCTGGGTGTTGCCGCTCATGCAGCAGCATTGGCAGCAAAGCACCGAGCGAGCACCAGCCATGGACAGCCAGATTCGCGATGCCCTGAGTCATTTCGGCAGCGGTGTACTGTCGGACCGCGAACTGGAAATCGCCCGCCTGGTGTTGCGTGGGTTCTCCTCCAAGGCCATGGCCGAACGCCTGAAGATCTCGCCGGACACCGTAAAAGTGCACCGCAGGCATTTGTACGCCAAGCTGGACATTTCGTCGCAACCCGAGCTGTTTTCGTTATTCATTCAGTCGCTGGGGCATGACTTGGAGAATCCATAGGCTTAGTCAGAGTGAAAGAAATTAATATGCTGCGGCAAAAGATTTACGCCATCAACGCGTATAGAAAAGTTCGGCCCTTCAGGGTTGACCTTGATAGTCAAAGTGCTCACGCCAAACTCATGAGTCAGTTGCACATCCCCCACTTCCACGGGTGGGCCAGGCTGAATATTAATAGCTGAGATATTGTGGTCTTTTAATACCCCAGACACATCGATTTCATCCTCCTTGGGGTTGAAGTTCAAGAGGGTGTCAGGGTCATCGCTAAGGGAGTCGGTACTTTTTTCATATTTGAATGTGTTTTCACCCTGGCGCCCCACCAGCTGGTCGGCACCGCCACCGCCGATGAGCACCGAGGGCTCGCCACGCCTGGCTTCAAGGCGCTCACGCTGGTCTGTGCCGCGCAAAGTGGGCGGGCTGTTTTCCGGTTGGGTCCACGTGCCGCCAGTGGGGAGGCTTTGTATGGAAGACATATAAGTCACCTGTCAGATAATGAGTGTATGTGAAAGTGTTACGCGTTGCGGATTGAAATCTCTCACGCAGGCAATAACACTTTCCACTCCAAATAATTGACATCACATGTCTTAACTATGACGTGATTATTTATCCCGCCCAGTACCAATGACTTGTCGGCCTTCCTGGGGGCGCTGTTTTCATGTTAATCAACGCCCCGTACGAATGGTATTCCAAACCCGAGTACGCACCCGGTCGATGTTCAACGGCATGGCTTGCAGTGCAAATAACTTGCCCATCATTTCCGCGCTTGGATACACCTTGGTATCGGCCTTGATCGCCGGGTCTACCAGATTGTCGGCCGCCGCGTTGCCGTTAGCGTAGTGCACGTAGTTGGTGATACTCGCCATCACGTCCGGGCGCAGCAGGTAGTTCATGAACGCATAGCCGGCTTTCTCATTGGGTGCGTCGACGGGCATGGCGACCATGTCGAACCAGATTGCCGCGCCTTCCTTGGGAATGTTGTAGCCGATATTCACGCCGTTCTTGGCTTCTTTGGCGCGGCTTTCGGCCTGCAGGATGTCGCCGGAGAAACCGACGGCGACACAGATGTCCCCATTGGCCAGGTCGGCGGTGTATTTCGAGGAATGGAAATACGCCACGTAAGGTCGCACTTTCATCAGCAAGGCTTCGGCCTTCTTGTAGTCTTCGGCTTTTTTGCTGTGGTGCGGCAAGCCCAGGTAATTCAGCGCGGCTGGCAGCAGTTCGGGGCCGTTGTCGAGGATGGCGACGCCGCATTTTTGCAGCTTGGCCATGTTTTCCGGCTTGAAGATCAAGTCCCAGGAATCCACCGGGGCGTTGGCGCCGAGTACCGCCTTGACCTTGTCGATGTTGTAGCCGATACCCGTGCTGCCCCACAGGTACGGGAAGCCGTGGGCATTGCCGGGGTCGTTGTTTTCCAGGGCCTTGAGCAGCACCGGGTTGAGATTTTTCCAGTTGGGCAACTGGCTCTTGTCGAGCTTTTTCAGGGCGCCGCCCTGGATCTGTCGCGCCATGAAATGGTTGGAGGGGAACACCACGTCGTAGCCCGATTTACCGGTCATCAGCTTGCCGTCGAGGGTTTCGTTGCTGTCGTACACGTCATAGGTGAAACCGATGCCGGTGTCTTTCTGGAAATTCCTGGTGGTGTCCGGCGCGATGTAGTCCGACCAGTTATAGATCTTCACGGTCTCGGCGGCCTGGCTGATAGAGGCCACCAACATCAAGGGCAACAGGGCAATGGCTTTCATGGTTCGATTTCCTGGCGGTTTTAGGGCTGTTTTTATGGCAGGCGATCAAGGATCAAAGCGTTACAGAATCAGGACATAGGTCTTGCGCACGGTTTCCTGGATATCCCAGATACCGGTGCTATTGGCTGGCAACATCAGTGCGTCTGGCAGAGGGGTGTTCAGCGTGTCTTTGAATTGGGTGATGCTCATGGTTTTTCCCCTGTGGGTGACGAGTCAGTGCATGAAACCTTCCATGAAACCGGCAAGGCTGGTCGCCAGCTTGCGGCGCCAGGGCGCAGTGTTGGGGTTGGCCAAAACCTGGTCTTCATGGACAAAACTACGGATGATCGCGTTGTACCCCAGCCAGCGGCACGGCTCCGGCTCCCAGGCCTTGAGTGCTTTGAGGCCACCTTCGCGAATTACCCAGGGTTGTTGGGTCAGCAGGGTGTCGCGGCCGAGGATCAAATCGGCCAGGGTGCGGCCGCCGAGGTTGGTGGCGCCCACGCCCTCCCCGCCATAGCCGCCGGACAGTGCGACGCCGGTGCTGTGGTCACAGAGCATGTGTGGTCGAAAACGGCGCGACATGCCGAGGTTGCCGCCCCAGGAATGAGTAATCCTGGCCTTTTTCAGCTGTGGGAAGAGTTCGCCAAACAGGTAGCGACGCAACTCCACTTCGCTGTCGGTCAGGTCGAAGTTGTGCCGCAACTTGCCGGCAAATTGATAGCCACCACGGGCGCCGAAGACCAGACGATTGTCGGCCGTACGCTGGCCGTAGGTGACTTGTCGGCTGCTCTCGCCAAAGGCCTGACCCTGACTGAGCCCGATGTCTGCCCAGGTGCTGGCCGGCAGCGGTTCGGTGGCGACGATCAAACTCTGCACCGGTAACTGGTAGCGGCCCAATAGGGGCAAGGTATTGGCGTAACCCTCGACCGCAGGCACCACCCAGGCGGCGCGCACGCTGGCCTTGGCGGTGCGCAGGCCGCCGGACTGCCAATGGGTCACGGGGCTGTTTTCGTAAATGGTCACGCCCAGGCTCTCAACGGCCCGCGCCAGGCCACGCACCAGCTTTGCCGGGTTGATCGTCGCGACGTGGGGGGCATAGATGCCGCCATAAGGCTTGGCAATGCGGACCTGCTCGGCCAATTGCTGCGGGTTGAGCCAGCGGTAGTCGTCTTCGGTGAGGCCCTGGGCGTAAAGCTTGTCCAGATAGCGGCGCAGGCTGCCCTCCTGCTCGGGGTAGCGTGCCGCGCAATACAAGGCGCCGCCTTTGCGGTAGTCGCAGTCAATGCCCTCGCGAGCCAGCACCCGAGCCACTTCATCGGGAATACCGTGCAGCAGGTCAAACGAAGCGCGCCGGTGCTGAGGGGCAAGCTCAGCCAGCAGGCGGTCTTCCCCCAAGAGGTTACCCATCAACCAGCCACCATTGCGACCGGATGCGCCAAACCCAGCAGTCTGTGCCTCGATGATCGCGATTTTCAGCTCGGGGGCCTGGCGCTTCAGGTAATAGGCGGTCCACAGGCCGGTGTAGCCGGCGCCGATAATCGCCACATTGACGTCCAAGTCGTGCTCCAGCGACGGGCGCGCTACCAGCGGGTCGTCCAACTGGTCCATCCATAAACTGATACTGCGCCATGCTGGCATGCCAGGTTCCCCTACATCGGTTCGATAGGGTCGATCCTAGAGCGCAGCGTCAGAGGCTGTCTTGCGCGCGTGCACGCACAGAAATTTGTTTGAGGTACGCCTTGGGCGATTGCCCGGTGTGCTGGCGAAAAGCGCTGTAGAACGCCGAGAGTGAATTGAAACCGGCGGCAAAGGCCAACTCATCGACTTTGACCGGCGCGGTGGCGTGGTCCAGCGCGGCCAGTAAATGCTGGAGTCGCGCCTGGTTGACGTAGCGATAGAAGCTCTGCCCCAGCACTTGGTTCAGCAGGTAGGACATCTGGTTGCGACTGTAGCCACAGGCCTTGGAGACCCGCTGCAGGTCCAGCTCCGGGTCCAGGTACGGCTGTTGACGCTCAAAATATTGTTGCAGGTCATTGGCCATATAACCCAACTGCTGGGGCGACAGGCCCAGGCGGCTGACCGTAGGGCGCAGTGCCTGGGCGGGTTGCTCGTGCACCAGGGACGCATATTCATTCACCCGCCAGATCAACCCGTCGCGCACCGTAATGGCCTCACTGGTACGAAACGACACCAGGCCCTGGCCGCCACGCAACGTGATGCGGTACTGGATAAACGCCGTATCGCCATCGGCGCGGATGCGGTCAGTGTGTTCAATAGCCTCATCTGCCTCACGGGGCATGCTGGCTTGCAAGTACTCGCGCAACTCGGCATAGCCCACCACACGGTTCTGGAAGAAATCGTGGTACTGGATCTCGGGATGGTAGTAAGCCATCACCCCGTCCAGATCGCGATGGCGCCAGCACAGGTGGTGGCGCAGCACCAGCGCGCCGGTAGCGTGGGAACTCTGACACTCATCGTCTGGGGCGATGTCGGGCATATTGGGCTCTACGGCGGGAGAAAATGCTTGAGAGTGCCGAAGTTTACCCGCCCCTTCAATGGTCAAATCGAGCGCCTGACTAATGGCCTTTTGCCTATTCCTCTGTAGGACATGATCCATATCAAAATTAGGCGAAAGAACCGCCGAACGGGCTCAAAAAAGTCACCTTGCAGTTGCGAACGAATGCTATTTTTAAGCCCTTAGATGTCATGACCAGCGAAGGTCTTGGCCCCTGCCGCGAGCTAAAGGAAGCGCTCAATGAACAAGGTGGGCAACATGAACAAAGTGACATTTCCCAACGCCTGCCAGCTGATGCGCTGGCATTTTCACCCGATGGGTTTTGAGGGCAGCATGGACGCCCCCGGCAGCATGATCGCCCGCCTGTTCGACCGGGCCAGTGGCGAGACGTTGATCGCTATCGCGGGGATTCCGTGCGCTACGGTGATGAACGCGGCTGATGTGGAGCGCATCATCGAGGCCGTGGAGGATGAATTGGAGAGTTTCGTACCGCCGTTGTCGTTGCGGGCGTGAGGCGGGGCTAACCGCCCACTCTGACGGTAACCACGATGCGAAGCGAGTCGCTCTTGATCTTGATCTGCTTTTGATCTTGATCTCAGGCGCCCCGTTAAACCACGCTGGCCGAATGCAGGCTTGAATTCGTGGCTAACCCGGCAGGACGCCGGGTTAGCCGCCCCGCGCCATGGATGGCGCGTGGCGGCGGCCCACGGATTCAAGCCTGCGTTCGGGCACACCGAGCCTAGGCGAGGTGCCGAGTGGTGGGGCAAGAGCGTTTTGCTTACTTTGCCGCTTTTGCAAAGTGAGCCGCTGTCAGAGCGGAACCCTAAGCGGCCGTTACCGCAGGAATGGATATGCTCTCGGTATAACGGTGTCGACTGTGAGGCCGTCTTCGCGAGCAAGCCCGCTCCCACATTTTTGATCGTGGGGTTTCAGGTAGATAGGTATCGGCTGGTAGGCCGTCATCGCAGGCAAGCCAGCTCCCACATTTTCGATCGTTGGGGTGTCAGGTAGGTAGGCGTCGGCTGGCAGGCCGCCATCGCAGGTCAGCCAGCCCCCTTCGGTGCACGCTGATCATCAAAAAACGCCTTCCTGCCATCCACCCGCTCAGACGCCCTGGGCACATTCACGCCTTGACCTTCCGGCTTCTCCACATACCAATAGCAATGGCTGACCGCCCGGGTAATCCCCACATAGGCCAGGCGCAACACTTCGTCTCTCTGGGCATTGTCATAAGGCTCGCTGTCGCCATCCTTACCCAAACCCGCCATGCGATAGACCTGATTCTTGTACGGCGAGCTGGTGACATGCTGACAGTCACCCAGCAAAAACACCGCATCCGCCTGCAGGCCCTTGGCACTGTGATACGTCAGCTGTTTCAACCTGCGCGCCTGAGGCGCCAAGCTAGAATCCACATTAACCACAGACTGAATTTGCTCATGAATCAATAACTTATCACTACTTTTTCGATAAAGCATCAGGATCGAATCGCCCCGCTGATAGTGCTCCTGCAACCGCTGCCCCAGTGCCGCGTCGTCACGTTCCAACACCGTGACGGGCACCAGCGCCTTGGGCTCGCCACTGGCCCTGGCCTTCTTGCCCGGGATGGCCGGCGCGCTACGGACGATATGTTCGGCAGCGTCGATGATGTGCTGGTGGCTGCGGTAGTTCTCCCCCAGCATCACGCGGGTGGTGCTGGGCGAAACAAACTCCTTGTTGAACTCCATGAAGTACTTGGGCGAACTACCGCGCCAGCCATAGATCGATTGCCAGTCATCCCCCACGCACAGCAAGGAGGAGCGTTGCGCACCGCGCCCGACGTGCATGGCCGGCCCACGGCTGCGGATTTCGCGCAGGCTGGCGCGGATCCAGGACACGATCTGCGGCGATACGTCCTGGAATTCATCAATCATCAGATGCGACATCGGCCGCAACAGCGGATCGCTGAGCAGCTTGAGGTTCTCCGGGGTATTTTCGCCAAACAGCGAGAACATCCGGTTGTAGGTCATGATCGGCGGCGATTGTTCCAGCAGGTGATCTTCCAGGGCCTTCCAAAAAATGCTCAGAGCCTCGAAGAACAGCCGGTCCGGGTCGTCTTTGGCGAAGCTCATCTGGCCAACCGCCGTAGGCACATCCAAACCAAGGTTCTCGATAAACCCGGCTGCCATGACAAAACTGTCCAACAGGGGCGCCGAAGCGAGCTCGCCTTTAACCTTGTAATCAAAGCCTGGCCCGGCCGTAGCATCGCCGCCCAGGCTGCTCAAAAGGCGCTTGGAAGATTCGTAATTATCAATCCATATCAGCGGCTTATTGCAGAAAGCTTGAAACAACGTGCGCTTCACCGCCCATTCTGCACGCACCGAGAGTTTCGAGTTCGGCCGACTGATCTGAGGGTTTTCACGCCCATCGAACCCCAGCACCACCCAGGCATCCAGCTCCGGGATGTAGCCGTGGCAATGAAATTGCGCGCCGTTGATTTCAAAGGCCTGACGGCTGGGTTCGATGCCTTTGATCGGCCAGGCGCCGGCGCGAAACCATAGGTCTTCAATCACATCACAGAGTTCTTCATCGCGCTTGGCCGCCAATTCAGTCACGGCCATGCGCTTTTGCACGTCCGGATGATCGCGCTCCAGCTCCTTGAGCTGAAGGCCATGGCGGGCCAAGGGTGCAATCAACTCGCGAAAACGCTGATGGCGGCCATACAAGTGGTGATAACAAGCGTTCATCTGCTGCCGCTGGGCGTCACTGATACGCAGGTCGAAGGCGTTGCTGTCGGCATCTTCAAAACCACCGCTGAGGTTCTCAAAGGCCTGCAGCCGCTCAAAACCCGGCAGGCTGCGCACCATCGGCAGGATGCGCGAGTGAAAGGTGCGCACCACGGCCTGGGCTTCTTTGCTGCCAAGGGGTTGGCCCCACAGGCTGAGAATTTCCATGAGTTTGTTGATGAAGTCCTTACGCGACTCGCGAGTGAAGGTCACCACCGTCATCGAACTCAGCTCGAAGCCCAGGTAATGGCTGAGCAGCAGGATACGCAGTACCAAAGACGTCGACTTGCCGGCGCCGGCGCCGGCGATCACTGAGGTCGAGGGGGTATCGCTGAAGATCATCTTCCATTGCGCCGCACTTGGCTGCGCATGGGCTGGCAGCAGGCGCGCGACATCGGCCTTCATGCGTTTCTTCACCTCTGCGGTGAGCGGCAATCGCCAATCGTCGAACAGGCTGTCATCTATGCCTGGCGCACGGTGCTCATCGGGGCGAAAGTCACGAATCAGCAGGACTTGTCGGCCCTCCTCGATGCCATCAGCCTTACCCTCGCGGTAACCGTACTCAACGCCTGCCTCATGCCCACTGCGAAAGCCGTCGGCCTGGCCATGCAACCAGGAAAACCTGTGCTGCGCACGCAAACGGGTGAGGCCATGGCCGAACAGGCGAGCGGCAAGCCGCTTCAACAGCGGCATTTCAGCCAAGGGGCGCAGTTCGGGGGGTAGATCAGGCTGTTGTTGCGACACGCGGACTCCTGCGTTGAGCTTGTTTTGACCAAGCCGTCATGGTCGCCGGAAACGCCGCTCAGTTCCAGCCAAATGCTTTGCTGTCATGCAGTTAGGCGATGAAGTGAAAGTGAACACCTGGGTTAACCATCGAATAAATGAATCATAAATAGGCATTTTTTACGCTTTTTCTCGATCATGCGCTGCTGGATGATAGGCCCATCAACAGGAGACGATCATGCTTGAACTTCGACCTTTCAACACACTGGGCGGCGCCCACCATGGCTGGCTTGACGCTCATCACCACTTTTCCTTTGCCGAATACCACGACCCCCAGCGCATGCACTGGGGCAACCTGCGGGTGTGGAACGACGACATCATCGCCCCCGGCAGCGGCTTTCCCCAGCACCCGCACCGCGACATGGAAATCATCACCTATGTGCGCGAAGGGGCCATCAGCCATGCCGACAACCTGGGTAACAAAGGCCGCACCGAAGCCGGCGACGTGCAGGTAATGAGCGCAGGCACCGGCATTGCCCACAGCGAATACAACCTGGAGGCTACGCCAACCAAGATCTTCCAGATCTGGATCATCCCCAATGAGGCCGGCTTGCCGCCGTCCTGGGGCGCCAAACCGTTTCCACAAGGCAACCGCGAGGGCTTTGTAACCCTGGCCAGCGGCAAGGCTGGCGACAGTGAAAGCTTGCGGATTCGTGCGGATGCACGCTTGGTGGCGGCGAACCTGAAGGCAGGGGAAAGCGCGGAATACCGACTGGACAGCGGCCGCCGGGCGTACCTGGTGCCCGCCACGGGCGTGATTGACGTCAATGGTGTGCAGGCACAGGCGCGAGATGGTGTGGCGGTTGAGGATGAACAGGTATTGCGGGTGACAGCGATTGAGGACAGCGAAATCGTGCTGGTGGACCTGGCCTGATCATGTAGGAGCGAGCTTGCTCGCGAAGAACTCACCGGCACCGCGTTCACTCAGGAAGCACGCGTTATCGTTGACGTTTTTCGCGAGCAAGCTCGCTCCTACATACAGTGTCAGTTATTGGCTGATCGCGCCGTCTACCAACACCTGCGCCTCTTCCACCAGTTGCTTGAGGTGGTCTTCACCGATAAAGCTCTCGGCGTAGATTTTGTAGATGTCCTCCGTGCCCGAGGGTCGTGCGGCAAACCAGCCGTTTTCGGTCATGACTTTCAAGCCGCCAATCGCCTGGTTGTTGCCCGGCGCATGGCTGAGGATCTGCTGAATGGTCTCCCCGGCCAATTGCGTGGACGTGACCTGCTCCGGCGACAGTTTGCCCAGCAGGGCTTTTTGCGCTGGAGTGGCTTTGGCATCCACGCGGATGGCGAACGGCTCACCCAGGGCATCGGTCAGGCCGCGGTAGATCTGGCTAGGGTCCTGGCCTTTGCGCGAGGTCATTTCCGCAGCCAGCAAGGCCGGGATCAGACCGTCCTTGTCGGTACTCCACACGCTGCCGTCCTTGCGCAGGAACGAGGCACCGGCGCTTTCTTCGCCGCCAAACCCCAACGAACCTTCAAACAAGCCATCGGCAAACCACTTGAAGCCCACTGGCACTTCGTACAGGCGGCGGCCAATACGCGCCGCGACGCGGTCGATCAGGCCGCTGCTCACCACGGTCTTGCCCACGACTGCGTCGGCACGCCAGTGCGGACGGTTCTGGAACAGGTAGTCGATGGACACCGCCAGGTAGTTGTTGGGCGCCAGTAAACCTCCGGAAGGCGTGACAATGCCGTGGCGGTCGTGGTCCGGGTCGCAGGCGAAGGCAACGTCGAAACGCTCCTTGAGACCGATCAGGCTTTGCATGGCATAGCTGGAAGATGGGTCCATGCGGATCTGGCCGTCCCAGTCAACGCTCATGAAGCGGAAGGTTGCGTCGACCTCGGTGTTCACCACATCCAGGTTCAAGCGGTAATGCTCGGCAATCGCCGACCAGTAGCGCACCCCTGCTCCGCCCAGTGGGTCCACACCCAAGCGCAGGTCGGCACTGCGGATCGCGTCCATGTCGATCACATTGATCAGGTCGGCCACATAGCTGTTGAGGTAGTCATGGCGATAGGTGGTGTCGGCTTTGAGCGCCTGGGCGTGAGTGATGCGTTTGACCCCGGCCAGCTTGTTGGCGAGCAGTTCGTTGGCCTTGGCTTCGATCCACTTGGTGACATGGGTATCGGCCGGGCCACCGTTAGGCGGGTTGTACTTGTATCCGCCACTTTGCGGCGGGTTGTGGGACGGTGTAATCACAATGCCGTCCGCCAGGCCGCTGGTACGACCGCGGTTGTAGCAGATAATGGCGTGGGAAATCGCCGGCGTCGGCGTGTACTCGTCGCCCTCGGCCAGCATCACGTGCACGCCGTTGGCCGCCAGTACTTCCAAGGCACTGGCACCGGCTGGCGTCGACAATGCATGGGTATCCAGGCCGACAAACAATGGGCCAGTGATGCCCTGTGCTTCGCGGTACAGGCAGATGGCCTGACTGATAGCCAGCACATGCCACTCGTTGAAACTCAGTTCGAACGAACTGCCACGGTGCCCGGAGGTACCAAAAGCCACGCGCTGAGTGGAGATCGCTGCATCAGGCTGGCCGGTGTAGTAGGCCGTGACCAGTCGCGGGATATCCACCAGCAACTGGGCTGGCGCCGGTTTGCCCGCAAAAGGACTGATAGTCATGCATAAACCTCGAAAAGAAGGATTCGGAAAAAATGACAGTTTACTGAGACTTGGACTACTGCGCGACGGTATCGATCCGACGGTCTGAAGAGAAATTTCACACACTACATCCTGATCGGCTGTCAGGCCGCTATCGCAGGCAAGCCAGCTCCCACATTGGATAGTTGTAGGAGCGAGCTTGCTCGCGAAAAACTCACCGGCGCCGCGTTTATCCAGGAAGCCTGCGTTATCGTTGACGTTTTTCGCGAGCAAGCTCGCTCCTACTCAGTCTGCGCCTGCTGTAGTGACTGCGCCAACGTATTCAGGGCGATGTCCAGGTTGGGATGGCCGCTGAAGGTATGACTCAAGCGCATATGCTGATGATGTAAACCACTGAGGCTGAACAGCTCGCCGGGGGCAATCACCACCTGCTGGGCGAGCATGCGCTGAAACACCAGGCGCATGTCCACCGGCGCCGTCGACTGCAACCAGAAACTCGCCCCAGCCACGGGCATCCGGTAGTGCACGCGCCCTTGCATACGCGCATCCAAGCGGTGACTCATGGCGTGCGCCTGCTCATGGAGGCGCTGGCGCAACGTCTGCAGGTGCTGGTCGAACCGACCGCTTTCGTACAGCCGGGCAATGGCGCGTTGTCGGATAGCGGACAGTCGAAACGAACGCAGTAAGAATTGGCGCTGCAATTCACTGCTCATCTGCCGTGTCAGCAGGTAACCAAAGGGAGCCTCCGGGCCCAACACCTTTTCGAACGAAGAAAATACGATCAGCCGTTCTGGGTTGACCAGGCTGCGCAAGGCCGGACCGGGCGGCGCAAAGCTCACGTCACCAAAGGTATCGTTCTCCAGCAACCAACAGCCGTGCTGGTCGAGCAGACGCGCTACGTGCAGCCGCTCGGGCTCGGTCATGGCGTTACCCGAGGGCATGCTGACCACGGATGAGAGCAGCACCAGGTGCACCGGCTCATGGCGCAGCAGGTGCTCAAAAGTGGCCAAATCGGGGCGACCGTCGGCGCGCCAGGGCCATTCAATGACCCGCACGCCAGCAGCCTGTAGCAGGCGCAACACCAGGTAATCGCAGGGAGATTCAACCACCACCACGGTGCCTTTAAGGCCCAGGGCATCAATCAAGATGTCCAGTACGCCTTGAAGGTCGGCCCCCACATACACCTCATCCGCTTGCCAGCAACGGGTGGGCGACGAGGTATAGCGTGCGGCCAAGGCCGCGCGCAACTCCCACACACCGCAGGGTTGCGAAGGTTGCAGGTGATGGGGATACCGGCGTACCAGTTGACGCTCCAACGCCAGCAACGCGCCATCCAGCGACCCCAACAGCGCCGGCTCATCGCCACTGAGCACCACCATCGCCGGGCGCCGGGCGGCCGTGTACAAACGCTCGAGCAAGTCTGTACCCGCCATAAGGGGCGCGTTTGCAGCCACGGGCCAGGCGAAGTAGCCGGACTTGGCCACCGAGTACACTCGCCCTTCCTTTTCCAGCAACGAATAGGCGTACTGAATCGTCGAGATCGACACATTCATGCGCGTCGATAACTGCCGCAGGGAAGGCAGTTTCACCGGCGTTTCCCGGCTGACTTCGTTGATCAGGTTGATCATGTACCGGTACACCGCCTGATAGGCAAAGTCTGCTTGCCGCTCCCCCCGAAGATTCATCGTTGATCACCGGCTTTCATTGGCCAATACACGCTGCTAACGCCCCGATGCTTGGGCGACGCGCGCCTCGGGCCGCGCGAAAGCTTGTTTGCGCGCCCGCATGCCACGTTCGCCTAACAGCGGGCGCTTACGATAAAGGTGCTGCAACAGCGGCAGCGGCAACCCACTGGTATCCACCAGCCATTGATGCAGGATGTCCGATGCGGGTTTGCCCTGCAGTGCCTTGTGCAGTTCAGGGAGTGCCACCAGCATGCCGGGATGGCATTGACGCAAGAAACTCTCCAACCGTTCGCCATGCTGAACGAAGGGTGCAAACAACAGGCAGGTCAATTGGCTGTCGTCCAAACCGGAGAACTCCTGGATGTATGCGGTGGACAACAGCTGCCCTTCTCGCCCGGACGCTTCTTTGATCAGCGCGACCGGTACTTGTCTGCGATGCAGGTAGTCACCGGCCTGTCGAACAAATCCTGCGACGCCATGTTCGTAGGAAAGCTCACGCAAGCATTGGGCCTGCACGCCGTGCAAATGCGCCATGAGCAATGGGTTGGGATAGGCGGGATGGCTGAAATGGAACTCGAACGGGTCCCGCTTGTGGGCGAGGAACCCGGTGAGCAGTGGCGCATGGGCGACGTCGGCGTCTTTGAGCAGGTCGGCGATGCCGATATAGGCCAAATGACGATGCCCGCCCCCGCCCGGACTTTCGTTGCCGACATAGTGCTCGCCATAGAGGTCGCGGTAGCAACCCACGCTCCATTCCTCCATGCGTGCAAACCACCCATTGAGCGACGATGGTTTGGCGGGCGCAAATGCAAGGCCGGTCGCCAGCGCACTTTTTTTCAACCACGCGATGTATTGGCTTTGCTTGCGCGCTGAATCACCGCTGACCAAGGCGTGCACGCCGCCGTTCCAGGTAGCGACCCGCTGATAGAAATCGCCCAGGGCCAGGAGCGTGTCATCGCACAGGGCGGCGCGGATATCGCCGGACGTCAGGTGCCCGATCATCAGCTTGTTACGCTGGCTGATTTCCCGAGCGGCACTGGACGCCGGGCGCTGATGGTTGAACGGCAGCACCTCATGATTTTCCACCATCAACAGCTCGACGCGGGGGTCGTCATGGAAGAACAGCGCTGCGTAACTTTGATTCAGAGAGTCGAGCGTTGCCTGAGTCATACCCGCATGCCGCAATGTTGCCACCCGTATCTGAAAAGTCTTGGGCGAGCGTCCGGCGATGGTCAGTTGCGCCGCACGCAGCAACGCGAGGGTGTAGCTGCTCACTTCGCCGCCACCGTGGGCGATCAGTACTTTGTAATTGCCCACTTGTTCCATGCCGCCTGCGGCCACCACGATTCGCTGAACGAGCAATTGAAGTGACGTTCGTTCGGCGCGCGTAAAGTGCCCGATTAAACGTTGCAGAACTTGCTGGTAAACATAGCTCATGGCTTGTTCATGAATAGTGCTCATCGTTCTACTACCTGAGTTGAAATATCAGTTTCAAGCAACTACCAAACAGGATTGCTCGACCTATTACATCTGTAGGCTTGTCATCCATTGCGCAGTACAAGTTGGAGTCAACATTAGCACCTTGCAACAAAAGCGCAGGTGAGAGCATTGAGGGCGCCCATGGCCGCCCCGCTGGCGAATCCAGCGTCTGCGCGACCTCCAGCGAAATAGCTGTTAGCCTTAGGAATATTCCGACAACGTCCTACACTGTTTTAACTAAGAAATCAGAGAAGCATCCGACGAATATCAATCATCTGCACACCCTGGCTCCGTGCAAATCAATAGCGTATTCGTTTTGCACTTTCCTGGAGAAACAATCCGAGCTTCGTTAGTTCTGAGGGTGCGTAACGCAACTGTCGTGCAATCAATCATGGCTCAATCCTTGAGATGACAATGAAGGCTCAATTATCGGCACTCAAATAATGATTAACAGATACAGAACAGCGTCAAAAAGCAGTTCAGATGAACTGCCAGCCAATTTAAATGACGCCCACACAGGAGCGCCGCACTGGATTTCAGGGCGGCGCGAGGCAATAACGGTATTGTTTACGGGGCGCAGCGCCCCTGCGGCGGCTCAACCCCGCTGCGGGTTAAGCCCTGTCAAATGGCGCATTTGCCTCATCGGCTCAGGCGCTGGAGTATTCATTTGCGAATACTCCTACAGCTCAAACAGCTTCAACCTGCAACGCCACCCGTTCGCGACACGGGCATTCATCCATGTATCGGTGTGCTTCGACGAACTGACTGAACGGAAATACCGTGGTTTTCAGTGGGACAAGCACACGGTCGGCTGTCAGCTGGTTGATATCGCGCAATGCGCGCTGCAACGCCACCTGGTCCTGGATAATGCCCAGCTCCGGCTTGCCGGTGAAGTTGCCGATACAGTGCACAAAGAACTGAATGTTCTTCTGGAACGCCGCACAGGCCGGGAATGGCGTCTGGTTGCCACCTTGCAGGCCATACAGCACCAGGCTGCCACGCGGTGCCAGGACGTCCCCGAGCAGCGACATCTGCGGGCCACCCAGGCCATCGAACACCACGTCGACGCCACGGTTGTCGGTGAACTTGTTGATCTGCATCAGCAGGTCTTGTTCTTCGGTAACGATGACTTTTTCCGCCCCGAGGGACAGCAGGTATTCGCGCTCAGCGCTGTCTTTGGTGGCGGCAATCACCCGCACACCCAGGGCCTTGCCCAGCTGCACAAACGACGGACCGGAACAGTGGCTGGCATCGGTCACCAAAGCGAACTGGCCGGGCTTGACCCGCGCCAGGTCCATGTAGGCAAAGTACGCAATCAGCAGTGGTGTGTAGTGCACGCTCGCTTCAATCGGACTCAAGACATCCGGATAACGGGTCAGGGCCGAACGGGGCAAGACAATCTGCTCGCCATACACCGGGTAATCATTAGGGCTCTCGGCCGGAAAACTGGCCACCTTATCGCCCACCGCCAAGTCATCCACGCCGTCGCCGAGGGCAACCACAACCCCGGCCATCTCATGGCCCAGGCCAGAAGGCAGGCGTGCATGGGAAGACGCCAGGTTCTGGCGCCACAGAATGTCGTACCAACTGATGCCGATCGCGTCGACACGCACCTGCACTTCGCCCGGTGCGGGCTGCGCGGCCGCATGCTCTTCGCATTTGAGCACCTCGGCCGGACCAAACTTGTGAAAACGGATCGTGCGGGACATCGCAAACCTCGTCAAAGTAACCTCTAATGCCATGAACTTTATCTGGGCTTTGGGGGTAAGACCACCGGTCACCATTAATAGTCGACATGCCTGTCATTGATTCCGCGAAGGAGGAGCACACCTCAACTATCGTAGGAAAAATCAATTAGCCGGTGCAGAGTACCAGCCTTTCCCCGTAAGATTCATGCCGGTCATCCTTCTGAATCGAACCTCAGGGGTTGCTACGTGACCGCTCACATCAAGTTTGCTGACTCTTCCAGGACACAAGATGAACCGTAACGACCTGCGTCGTGTCGACCTTAACCTCTTGATCGTATTCGAAACCTTGATGCATGAGCGCAGTGTGACCCGCGCCGCCGAGAAATTGTTCCTCGGCCAGCCGGCCATCAGCGCGGCGTTGTCACGCCTGCGCGGGTTGTTCGATGACCCCCTGTTCGTGCGCACCGGGCGCAGCATGGAACCCTCGGCCCGCGCCGTGGAAATCTTCGCCCTGCTCTCCCCGGCCCTGGACTCGATCTCCACCGCCGTCAGCCGCGCCGCCGAATTCGACCCGGCCACCAGCACCGCCGTATTTCGCATTGGGCTGTCCGACGACGTGGAATTCGCCCTGCTCCCGCAACTGCTCAAACGCCTGCGCTCCGAAGCCCCCGGCATTGTGCTGGTGGTACGCCGCGTCAATTACATCCTGATGCCAAGCCTGCTGGCCTCCGGTGAAATCTCCATCGGCGTCAGCTACACCGCCGACCTGCCCGCCAACGCCAAGCGCAAGGTCCTGCGCCGTAGCCTGCCCAAACTGCTGCGCGCCGACAGCGTGCCCGGCTCGCTGAGCCTGGATGACTTCTGCTCGCGGCCCCACGCCTTGGTGTCATTCGCGGGCGACCTGAGCGGGTTTATTGATGAAGAGCTGGAGAAACTCGACCGCAAACGCCACGTAGTACTGGCCGTGCCGCAGTTCAACGGGCTGGGCACCTTGCTGGCGGGCACTGACATTCTGGCCACTGTGCCAGATTATGCGGCGGAAGCGTTGACCTCGGCGGGTGGGTTGCGTGCCGAAGACCCGCCGTTGCCGGTGCGCTCGTTTGAGCTGCATATGGCGTGGCGGGGGTCGCAGGATAATGATCCGGGGGAGCGGTGGTTGAGGTCGCGGATTCAGATGTTTTTTGGGGATCCGGATAGCCTGTAATGGAATTCCACTAAATTCCATAAAACCGTTTCATAACAATAAGTTATTGGTTACTTCAGTCCATCGACGTCTGTCTAAATCCAACGGTTGCGCCGTCAGTAGGCAAAGGCTGGGTGTTCGTCTCTCCGGTCTATCCGGGACGTCCCATAAACCCGACCTCTATGCTCTAGTCCTTTCAGCGCATCTGGCCGGGGTACAACATTACGGCCCATGGCTTTCGCGCCCTACCGGACCATTGCACACGAGCATTTGGGTATAGATCCTATCGTGCTTGAACTGTCTTCATCCCACCGAATGCCGGGTGCGCTCGTGGCAATGTACGCACGGGCTCAATTGCTCTTGACGGTGTACTTGTTTATTACGGGGTTCAAACACGAAAAAAAGAACGGTGGATACCGGCTATATCCACCACCAGCCCCCACACGTCAGGGCAATGACCGCGCCCACTCCCAGCAGCCACCAGTACAGGGTGCGCTTACGCACTTGCGCACCCGCAGGCAGGCATTCAGGTGGCCCCTCAGGCGACGGTTCAATTGGCACAATCACCACGGGCACTGACGGCGGCAACGCCGGCGTTGGGCTGGTGACCGGCGATCGCCCATCCGGCTCGGTACGACGCGCCAAGCGCTGCATCAATCCACCGAGCTGCTGACGTAACGCTTGCAGCATGACCGGAGGCTCATGCCTCTGGCTAACCAACAGCCTTGCCAGCCCCTCCAGCTTTTTGTCCATGTTGGCCAGAGCGGCTAATGCCGAGCGTGGGATTTCCAGGCTGCGCAGTACCCGCTGCCATTGGCCGAACAACCAACCCAATATATCCAGGCGTGCCGACACCTTGGGAGGCCACACACTACCGTCTGCGCGGCACAAGGCATCGATCATCTCTACACCCTGGGCCATGCCTTCCAGCCCCCGCAGGTGACTGCAAGCCAGGGCAAAACAGGCGGTGGTTTGCAGGTCGGCGCCATTTTTTTCGAACAGGGTCAGGCTTAATTGCTCCACCTGGGCCCAGTCCACATCCGGACAGGCCGGATGCGCCAATTTGGCCAGCTCATTACGCAGCAAGGCAAACTCACGCAAGCCACTCGGGTCGCCGCCCACTCGCAGCGGTCTTTCCAATAACGCCGTCATTGCGCTTCCTTCAGGGTTCATGGGTTCGACAGATAGTTCTGCCGCCTCAGGTGGCGTACCAACACCTTGCCTTCGGGTGCCAGGGTGGCAGCAAAAGTTACCTGCTCACCCGCTTTGAGCTGCACGTCGAGAGCGTATTCCAGATGGCCAGGCATGGCTTGCGGCAGCAGCTCGATCTGCACCGCCGCCAAACGAGGCTCGTACTTGAGCAGCGTGTGCACCAGGGTGTTCATCAGCCCGTGCGCCGAAGCGGGCAAGCCTTGCAGGATCTGGCCCATGTCCGGCAAACCGTAATCCGGCAGGTGGCTCAAAGAGCCCGCGCGGCTGTTGAGGATGCGTTGCAGGTTGTCCAGCACCGACAGGGTTTGCTGGTCCTCTTCGCGCACGCGATGCAGGTCCAGTTCACCGTCGAAATTCTGCAGGAGTATTTCGTAGAGCGAGGGGTTCAGCTCTCCCATGCGCTATTTCTCCACCGGCGTTTGCAGCGTCAATCGGTTGTTACCCAACTCGATCACTCGCGCCTGGTCCGGGTCCAAGTCTTCGCGGGACAGCGTGAGGCGCCAGGTGTTTTTGACGGTATCCGGGTTGCGAAATAACGCCACCACCGTGACAAACTTCGCGTCCTTATGCATGGGCATGTTCAGTTGCGCGCCCTCTCCGGGCTTCACTACCTGGGCTCGCTGGTCCAGCAGATCGGCACTCAACAGGTTGTCCGCATCGCTCAGCACGCGTTCATAAGTCGCCTTGTTGATCAGCGTGTCGTCACGCAACTGATACACACGCACGAGCGTGGGCACCGACAGGCCGCTCATGTCGGTCACGTCAGTGTTCATCGCCGCCCGGCCAGTGAAGTCCAGGTGCAGGGTCGTCACTTGCTTGTAAAAGATCGACTGGGTCGTGGACACCGTGGCGTCCGTCACCTTCTGGGTCAGCCCACAGCCGCCCAGCAGTGCCCCGAGCACCGCCACTGTTACTGCATTAAAAACGGTACGCGACATGCTGTGCCTCTCTGAACTGGGGGTTACCTTGCAGGCCCTGATAGCGGCCCAGATTGATGGTGATGGTGTCGTCGGCGCCGATCTGCCAGGCCGTGCCGCCCAGGCCCAGCACGCCGGTCATGCCCAGCAGCACCGGTGGGCCGCCCAATACCGGTTTGGGCAAGCTGCGCACCGGCAGCGACAACTGCAATTTCGCGGTGCAACGCCAACCCAGGTACACCCGCAACAGCACCAGCAGGTCCGTGTACAACTGGCCGCCCGGCAGCCAACCGTGGGCTTCGGCCAGGTCTTCGGTGTACAGCGCCAGGTGCAACTGGCTGTTGGCATCAAAGCCGGCGCTGCCCAGCGGCGTGCCCTGGGACAAGCCCACCGGGCGGCTGGAGGACAGACTGGCCGGCTGTGCCAACGGAATCTTGCGCGGCCAGTGCGGTGTCACCTTGGGTTGGGTATTGGGCGCCAACAGCTTGACCAGCGCGGTAATGCCTTCGGCGTTGCGCGTGGGCAGGCGCATCACGCCCAGCAGCGCCAAAAAACGCGAGATCGGTGTGGCCACCTGTTGCGCCGTACCGGGAATGCCCAGGCCCACCAGCCCCAGCAGGCATTGCGAAGTGGCGTCGCGGCCACCGCTTTCAAACGCCGCAGGGTAAGAGTACTTGCGCCAGATCCGGTAGAACTGGGTAAAGATCCGGTGATTGAAGATATCCAGAAACGCCTCCAGGGCTTCATGGCCTTCGCGGCGTTGGGCGATGTCATCCAGGAAGCTGGTGGGCATCGGCGAATCAACGCCGTACAGCCCCAGCAGGCGCGTGCGCACCGTGGCCGGGCGCTCGGGATGGTACTCATCGGTTTCGATGGCCCGCAGCTCTCCGGCGGGAAAGCCCATGCCGGGGTCGGGGCGAAAGCGCACCGGGTCATCCGCCGGGTGGGCGGTGCTGCCCAACAAGGGGTGACCGGGCAACGCCTGTTCCAGCAACTGGCAGAACCGGTACAGGTTGGCCTCCGCGACCCGCCCGCCCAGTGCGTCCAGCAAACCGGAGGCTTTCAGCCGGGAATACGCTGACTGTGGTTCTCGTTCCATCGCAGGCACTTTCCAGTAGGTTGCAGGATCAGCGTGAGCTGGTTGAATAAATGAATGTCGGCATACAGGCCAAAGAAGCGGTGGAGCATCTCACCGAACAGGCTGATATCGCCCTCCCCCGAAAACCCGTTGGCATCCAGGGTGACTTCGATGTCTACGCCGCGCAGTAAAAAGCCCTTTTCGAAGCGCTGAACCAGATGGTGGCGAACATCGACAATCGCCTCCAGGCGACGACGGTTCAACTCGCTGCCGGTCCAGTCGTACAGCGCCAACGTGCCGCGCAGTACCTCGGCGCTGTCGAGCATCGGCAGGAAGTTGGAGCCCAGGTGGCTGAGTACCCGCCAATGGAAACGATCGCGGTTGGGCGGGTACTGCGGCAGGCTCGGCGCGCACAGGTTGCGCACCCGCAGGCCGGCCTGGGTCGATTGCACGGCGGTGTCGAGCAAGGTGCTTTGCAACGCCTTGCGCGGCAACAGGCCGTTGGTGCCGGTCAAGCGCAGGGACAGGCTTTCGGTGGTGTTCAAACGGTCCACGTCGAAGCCCTCGCCCCCCAGGATCAGCCAGGTGTCGTGCAGGCCCTTGGCCGAGCGCTTCAAGCGGGTGTGGAAGTAGCGCTCCGGCGCGTCGTCGCGCAGCATCCCGCCCTTGTGGCGGAAGCTGGTGAACGGCACATAGTCGTGGCGTTCGGCGTTTTTCGACGAGGTGACCCGGTCGACCGAATAGATCTCTGTATGGCCGTCCTGCAAGCGCATCGGCCGCAGCAGGTAGTCAGTCTGCAACGGCGCCAGGGTCAAGGGGTCGGCCTCCAGCGGGAACAGGTTGATCACCGGCACCGCATGCAGGCGAATGTGCTCGTGGTTGAGGCTGAATTCGTGGGGCCACGCCTCGCGCAGTACCACGTCCAGTTCAAACCAGGGCGTGCCGGCAGCCAACGCCAGGCGCTCCAGCCCGCACAGGGTCACGAACATGAACTTCTCGCGGAAGGTGAAATATTCCAGCAGCAACTGATATCCGCTGAAGGCGCTGTCGCCCTTGGGCCACAGGCGGTCTTCATCGGCAAAGCCCTTGGGCGCAAAATGCGCCTGCAGCGCCTGGCGCTCGGTTTGCCCTGGCAGGCGCGCATACACCGCCTGGGTGTTCAAGGTCAGCGCCTGATGCAAGGCGCTGGCCAGTGGCGCGTCGGCATTGAGGTACAGCGGCAGGCGGCTCAGGTCGATCTCGCCCCAGTCGGTCAAGGCGCCGCAGGCAAAGCGCAGGCGCAACACCGAGCGGCCGTCCGGCTCGTAGGCCAGGCGCACCTGCTCCAACGCCAAAGGTTGCAGGGTCAGCGCCTGGGTGGTGGTGTAGCAGCAGCGTGTTCCGTGCGCACCGATGGGCTGGGACAGCACCTCGAAGCCTTTCGCGATCGGTTCGCTGTGCTTCATTTGCTTGAGGTCTGGCGCCAGCTCGATGATCGACAGCGACGGAATGGTGCGCAAGTAGTGCGGCCACAGCAGGCTGACCAGCCCTTCGGTCAGTTCCGGCAAGTCATCGTCGAGCTTTTCGCGCAGGCGCCCCATCAGGAACGCGAAGCCCTCGAACAGGCGCTCTACGTAAGGGTCTTGGGCACCGGCTTTATCCAGGTTGAGTTGCGCCGCCCGGTCGGGGAACGCCTGCGCGAACTCCTTGCCGGCTTCGCGCAGGTAGCGCATCTCGGCGTCGAAGTAACGCAGTGTCAAATTATCCATGCTCACAAACACACTCCTGCTCAATAAGGGTTAGCCGCACAGCACGGCGGCGCGTACCGGGTCGATCGCCACCAGCGAGGCCAGCAGCGCTTCGGTGCGGCGGGCCAGGCCGGGTTTGTCGGCATCGTTGCGCTGGGTTTTCAAGCGCAGCAGCTTGAGCAGACGCGCCTTGACCTCGAAATTCAGTTCCGGCTCCCAGGTCGCCAGGCCATGCTGCTGCGCCGTGGCATCCAGCTCGCCAAGCAGGTGCATCGCCAGGTCACTCTTGCCGTATTGCTCGGCAACCCGTGCCATCAACAACCGCAACAGCCAGCGTTGACGACCGGTCTGCGCACCTGGGCGTGCCGCCAACCAGGCCAGCGCCGCCTCGACGCCATCACTGTCAGCCTGGGCCACCGCTTCACTTTCCAGCGAGAGGATGTCGGCGTCGCCGGAGGTCAGCACCGCCCGTGGCGCGGGCAGCCATTGTTGTGGGCGATTGCCGCTGACGTGCTGGGTGATCCAGTCACGGGTGGTCTCGTCGGCGAAGGGTGTGCCGTCGCTCCAGTGCAACAGTTCCAGGCCCGGCAAACGTTCGAGGAACATGCCCAGATCACGCTTGACGATGTCTGCCCAACTGTCCTGCGGCGCCGGTTGCTTGCTCAGCGCCTGGTACAAGTACCACTGCAAATCCAGCCAGAAATGGTTCACCCCTTCGGCGTACATACGTTCGATCTGGTCGAGCAGTTCCGACCAGCCCTGTTGCAGGTACAGGCGCTTGAGCTGCGCACGATAATCGCCACGCGGTGGCGCCAGGCGCGTGGTGCCGCTGGCCTCCTCTGGCGGCGCCTGGTGCACGGTGTCCCAGCGCAGGCTTTTCATCAGCCGGTGCGCCGCCAGCCACCCCAGGGGTTGCTCGCGCAAATAACCGGCCAGCGCACGACCGTTGTCCAGCAGGTCACGCCCGGACTTGATCGTCGTAACGCCGGGCGCCGCCGTATGCAGATTGGTTTCATGACTGGCGCTGTGCTGCGGCACCAACGCATCCACCCCGCCCGACTGCGCCAGCCGCGCCGACAACGCGTCATACAGCGCCCCCAACGCCGGACGCTGATCCGCCGGCCAGGCTTGCAGCCCATGCTCCAGCCAGGCCAGCGCCGCCACCGTACGCTCGGCCTCGCCGCGCACCACCTCCGGGTACAGCGACAGGCTGTCCAACACCTTGCCACTGGCCAGCCACTCCAAGGCCATCTTGCGGGTGTTGGGCCGCGTCGGCAGCACCTGTGCAGCATAGCGCTCGACCAACGCCGCCAACAAAGTCAGACCATCGGCCAACCCGGCCTCACCGTCTTTTTGCAGGCGCGCCCACAGGTAATAGGTAGCGACGCGCAAATCCTTGCAGGTGTGCTCCAGCAGTTTCTGCGCCCACTGCACCACCTGCTCGGCATCGGCGCCGGAGAGCTTGTTGACCTCTTCGCGCATACGCTGGA
Organism: Pseudomonas sp. AM4(2022); assembly: GCF_036346515.1. Lineage (NCBI taxonomy): Bacteria > Pseudomonadati > Pseudomonadota > Gammaproteobacteria > Pseudomonadales > Pseudomonadaceae > Pseudomonas > Pseudomonas sp. AM4(2022). The sequence continues at coordinate 49,551 of NZ_JAOTNW010000022.1, read as the reverse complement.
AGTCGTCGTCATAACCGGGGTCGTGGCCGGCGGGCGCGTCGCTGCTGATCGGCTGCAGCCACGCTTGCCAGGGCCCGGCCTGCTGACGGGCCAGGGCCACGGCGTCACGTTCGCCCAGGCATTGGGTGACTAGGGTGTGCAGGGTCATTCAAGGCTCCCGTTTTGCGCTGTGGCCGTGGTGCCCTCAGCCAGAAAAATCTGCTGCGGCAAGGTGAAGTTGCGCAGCGCCAGCAACGCCAGCGGCCCGGTGCTCATTTCGGTGCGCAGGTTCCAGGTCAGGTCCAGGCCATCTGGGGCCTTGAGCACCATGCGAAAGCGGCTGTCGCCGTCGTCCAGCGGTGTGAGCGTGGCTTTTTCCAGCAGGCGGATCAGGCCCCAAGTGCCTTCAAAATCCCCGAATAGGCGCTCGCCGCTCTGCACGCTGGTCCAGCTCAAACTCGCTCCCGGATCGTCGCTAAAGCCCGGCCAGTTGAAGCGCTGCCATGCCTGGCGCTGGTTGAAATATTGATGTTCCTCGCCGTTGAGAATGAAGTTGGTCTGCACCACATTGCGCGACGGCCTCCCCTGCAATTCGAAGCTCATGCCCATGCCGCCGTCGGTGTACATCACGTCGGCCAATTGGCTGAGCTGGTTGATCGCCGCCAGGAATTGCGGATTGAAGCGCAGCCCCTGGCTATGGCGCGGGTCGGCCACCCAGCGGCTGCCTTCCTTGCGCAGCACGCCGCCCAGTTGGTTCTGCAAAAACTGCTCGATGCGCCCGGAGTCGGCGCGGATCATCTGCCCCAGCATCGGCAGCGAGGCGTCGCTGGTGGTGTTGGCAAACGGATAACGCCCGGCGAAAGCGCCCTGCCAGTCGGTGACAATCGCCCGCCGCCACTGGTTGTTGAGCCCTGCCGCCGAAGGTTGCAGCACCCGTTGCCAGGCTTGCGCCAGTGGCTGCACAAACAGCGTCTGGCCGACTACACCCCACTCCGCGCCCAGGCTGGCGGCGATCAGGCTGCCGTAGGACTGGGTGTCGGTGAGGTCGACACTCTTGCCCTGGAACACGGTTTGCGCCAGGGCCTGGGTCATTTCCCGCGGGTCGGAGGCGCTGCTCACTTGTTGCAGCTTCAGGCGCACCCGTGTCACGCGGGTGAGGAAGGCCTGCAGGCTCAGGCGCTCGCTGTCGGCCTGGCCTTCGGCGTCTTTGCCAAGCAGGGTCAGCAACGGCCCGAACGTACCTTCCAGTGGGCTGCGCGGCACCTGGCTTTGTTGGTCAATCACCGGCACCTTGTCCTGGTCGAGCAAGTCCTTCGCTGACTTCATCAGCGAATCAGCCAAGGCTTGGGTGCGCTTACCGGCTTGGCCCTGGTAGGCCAGGGTGTTCATCAGCGCGATCAGCGGTGACTGGCGCACGTCGGTCATCAGGGTCAACTGGTCGATCACATCGCCCATGCCCTCGGCCTTGCGCCAGCGCAGGCTGTTGAGAAAGTCCAGCCAGGCACTGGCGTAGTCCTGGAAGTAACGCTCGGTGAGTTGCGCCTTGAGCATTTGCGGCGTGAGTTCGGCGGCAATCTCGGTTTGACTGTCGCTGAGCACCCAGTCGATCTCCTCGCGACGCGCTTCGGCGATCTCATCGATGGCCTGGCGCACCTGGCCTTCCCATGCCTGCCGGGTAAAGACGCCCGGGACGCTGGCGGTGGTGGCAAACAGCGCCGAGGCATCGGTTTCACCGACCATGCTGTGCAGGCTCAAAGCCGGGTATTGATTGGCCGCGACGTCGAGCACCTTACGGTACAGCGTGGCCTGCGCATTACGCTGGCCCAACTGGCTGAGCAACACCTGACGGGCCTGGGCCACCAACGCCGGGTCGGCCTTGATCGCCCAGTCCGGGTGCGCCGCCAACTGCTCGCCATAGAAGCCCCACAGGCCCGGCGACAACCCTTGCCAAAGCCCATTTGTCACGCCGTTGCGCGTCGGCTCGGCGTTGCCCAGGGCCTTGCGCAAAAAGGTCGCGTCAGCCTTTTGCGGCCGGGCCAGCATCAGGTACGCCTTTAGATTTTCATAAGCCCCCGGCGCCTGCGCGGCGCGCTGTTCGCTACCGGGTGGCAAGGCAATAAACGCCTTGAGCCGGCCTTGCAGGTTGGCCACCACAGGGTCGCGCATCAGGCGATTATTGGCCTCAACGTAGTGCGGCCACACCGCTGCCAGCAGGTTCTGGTTCTGCTCCAGGCCGAAGCGCTGATACCAAGGCACACCGTTTTTAGCACGGTAATCCAGACGCGCCAGTTCACGGGTCAGATCGTTGAGCGCGGTCAACTGCACGTCGCCGCTGCCGGGCTGCTGCAAGGCCGCTACCGAACGCTCGACCTCGCCAATCTGCACGCGGTTGGTCACGAACGACAGCAACAACCCCGCGCCCCACATCAACGCCAACCCCAGCACCAACGCATAGCCGACGCGCACCACGCCCCAGCCCAAACGCCGAGCCGTGCGGTTATCGTCAAGCACACCCTGCCACGGGGTAGGCGCGGACCAGTCGTGGGTTTTTGAAGCAGACTTTAGCGGCGCCACCGGCAGGCTGAACCATAACCCACGCAACGGCACGCCCCGGGAAAACTCGGGCGTCAGCGGCTCCAACACCTGCCGCCAACGGGCGATCCCCTTGGCCTGCAAATCCCGCGACAACCGCAGCAGAAAATCGTGGGCCAACGTCTCATTCATCTGCCCCAGCCCGGCGCGGCGCAACGGCGTGAGCAACTCGGTCAACTGCTCCTGCAGTTCCTGCGCACTGAAACGCTCGGGCAATACACAGCCCACCGGTTGCACCGCACGGCCAGTTTGCTCCCAGGTGCTGGCGCACACTTGCCACAGGTACAAGGGCAACTGCCAACCTACGTGATGCGCCAAGCGTTTTAACAGGCGCACGCCGGTGGCCATCGCGGCATCGTCGGCGGCCTGGGTGTTGTCCAAGGCCCAGACTACGCCGTCCAGGGAGCGCCAGCGGCTCAGGCCGGACCAGTGTGCGGTGAAGGTTTGTTCCAGGGATTCATGGGCGTTGCCGCCCCACAGCAGGACTGTGCCCTGGCCTTCCAGCCAGTGTTGGGTGGTGAGGTTGGGGGCGATGGCGTTGACGGTGTCAGGGTCGCCGATGATAAGGAGGAGGCGGACTTTTTGGCGCCAGAGGGGGCCGTAGTATTCGCGTAGGTGAGCCTTCAGCTCTGGCAGATGCGCACTCGGCTTTTGAGGCAAGGCCATCTGTTTATCTGTCTCAGGATAAACCTTATCCGCTAGCCCTTGTTCTCGATGGTTTTGGCGCTTGAGATACGTCAATAGACGCGGTACTGAATAGACCATCATCGCGAAGATGATGATCAGTAAAAAAGCAAAAAACTTGTGGTGGTTCTCAACGAGCCCCAACTGATCGCCGTACGTCCAGATAGCCCAGCCCACAGCAGTCGCCAGCGCAATGACCCACACCGCAGTCCCCGCGCGGCGCCATGAATTGCTCCCCATGTTCATGCCAACTCTCCTGTGGTAACCGTGCTGATCCAGCGCTGTGATTTTTCTCGGGCCAATACCAATAAAGGCTGGCGTTGATGCCGGACTATCTCCACGCCAAGCGCGGTTACCAGCCAGTGACCCAGCGGCCCCGGGCGGCCGCACAAACCCTCCAGAAGCCACTGCTGCTCGGCCTGCAGCGACGAGCCGTGCTCGGCTGCTATGGCGAGGATTCTTCCGGTGATTGGCTGCCAATCCGCCCCATCGGCTAAAAGCCCTGTCGCCTTGCCAGCGCTGGTCTGGGTTTGCAGAAACAGTGAAAATTCGCTGTCCAGTGCGTCGATGCTCAAAGGCATTGGCCGTAAGAGGCCGGCCGTCACAGGCAGCTTCAAGGCCTGCGCCAGAGCGTCGGGGCATAGCAACAAGGCAGCCAGGCCGTCGGAATAGGTGTCCTTGCCACAGACCTGTAGCACCAGGACCAACTCGATGGTCGTACTCACCGTTTTAAAGACGTCATCGACCCACTGAAAGGACAGCTCATTCACGACGCTGATCATCACCGGTTGGGATAGGTTCGGACCGGCGGACCAGGTCTTCTGTACGTCGTCGCGCAAGGCCTGGTAGTGGTCTGGAGCGACATCGCTCAACAGGGTGATCCGCAGATCCTGGCCCACGGGCAGCGTTTGCAGGCTCGGCGCCAGCGCCTGGATCAGCATCTGCAACCCAGCCGCTGCACGCGCCTCTCGCGCAGGCAAAGCTGCCAAGCGCCGCACCGTATCTGTACGCAAAGGTATTGCAGAGGGGTTTTGAACCAGCACACTGGCGGACACCTGATCAGGCAACAGCACACAACTGGCAGCCACGGCCAGGCTACGCTGCGCCCACCCCTGCCAGGACTGCTCCGCCTCTCGGGCTTGCGCCTCAAGAAACTGATAATGGCTCAGGGCACCGCCGTACAGATGGGCACGAGCGCCGAACGCCAGTACCCACACCAGCAATGGGAAACCGGCGAGCGCCCAGATGTTCAACACCTGCAGCCACGGCAGACGTTCGGAGGCATGCAGCACAAACAGCAACACGCCGACCAGCACTGCCACGATGGCCGCCAACAGCCAACGCATCATCACAGGAGGTTTCGGAGCTTCCACCCCCTCGGGTACCCGACGATCCCAACCCATGACTAGCCCACCCCGCAATCGGGAGCGCTGGAAATCAACTGGCAGCCGCACTCACTGCGGCAACCGTTGATCACCATGGCCCGGCCACCTTCGGTCCAATCCGGGCAGCCTTCGACGATGCGGTTGACGCCATGGCCTGGCAGTGGGCAACGCACTAGATCACCGACCAGCGCGACGGGTTTGCCATGCACGGTGGTGGTGGATGAGGCTGATATAACCTCTCCACCGTGGGTGGTTTTATCACCCAATAAAACAAAACCTTGGGACATATTTATAACTTCCAATAACCAGCCCGCAACAAGCTAGGCGTTCACAAAAAAATCAGGTTTGTTCGTGGAACAAAACCCAAACGAACTCCTCCTTAAACCCCACCTCACGCCACAACTAATTAAATTCCCGGGGACACTGCGCCGTTCCATTGCTAGCATTTAAAGCACTTCCAAGCGTCAACGTGTCAGCCACAAAAGAGAAAGGCAAGTCGATGATAGCTAAAGGAATAATAAAGCCAGCAGATCCCTTAATCATGTTCCAATTGGTTGCCACATACAGATCCAAATGCACACCTTGATAGGGGCAAAATGGGCCATTCATGGTCACTGCTGCGAATGAGCCACAGCCGGAAATAGAAATAGCAGCGACTCCTAAGAGGCTATATTTAAAATGTTTCATACCATTCCTTTAAAAATAAGCCCACACAAAAAACAGAGAACTCAGCCTTTCAACTTGAGACCAGACCTAAATCACTTCGCCAAAAAATCTGCCTCTCCCCCAACCCGCCCGCTCAATTAGTCGAACACCAACAAGAAAGCAAAGCCTTCACTTCAATTAAAAACTCGCCCCATCAACGCTTAACGTGATTTCATTTTTTATATTTATCAGCACTACGCAAAAACACATTAAATTTTGTTCGCTCTACATCCTGTCGCATAAAAGGCGTATTTAGCTTCAAAATTATCATAGCCTTGGTACACTTCCCGGGCGAAAGTCTAGCCCTCATGAAAGAAGAGGGCCAACCGTCAAAAACGGCCTCCTGCGACGATACACTAACAAACTCTTCAACCGTATCATTGCACAACTCAATCATCGCCCCATGAATCAAGAAAGTCTTGGGAAAGAGTTCAGCCCACTTTTTATTTACTTCCCATCCAATATCTGAAACCGACGCTTCGCGATGGCTATAAATGGAAGCCACCCTCGGGCTTTCACCATCATATCCAAACGTTATTGGAATCCAAAAAGTCATATAATCAGCTTCCTCAGATTGAACATATTTCACCTCTTTAACACCTTCAATCATCTTGACCTCTTGAATAACGCTACTCATGTCGCTTTCATAATTATCCTCAACACGCACTTGAACATAAATCACTTGAGGTTGATCACTCAGTACCTGGCTGACCGGAACCTGCGTGTAATTAAATCCTCGAACACAACCAGATAAAAATAGAAAAATTACAATCAGCGGTATTTTACTCATTTATCACCTCATTCTTATTTCAACTTATTCTTTATAGCCAATCAAACGGAATACCGTTTCTTGAAGCTTTGGGCGCACTCATCGGCAATCATGGGACATGTGATGCTGGCCTACTCTTAAGGAAAACTGGCTCTGGGTGCAGGCAGTGAGAGTGAGCAGCAACAAGCTGCCCATTGCATGGCGGATGAATGTGTCCATATCTCGATCTCACCCCAAGTTACGGAGAGTCGGCCTGGAAGCTTGATGGTCACTGCGGCGTTCCCAACCGGATGGCTTGCAGCTTCTTAAAGCTTGGTTTCTTGCCATCCGCTGTAACACTGCCATCGGGGTAGGTTAGTTGGGGATAATCACCGGTCTTCTGCACCTTCGGCCCAACCGAATAAACGACGTAGCCAGCATGTAGCAAAGGCTCAAACGCCACCTTTCGAGTGTTCAGCGCGCGATAGTACAAATACATTTCTCCTTCGCCAACAAGCCAAGCGAGCTTTTTATGGCCATTAATAAAATGCTCACTAATTCGTGGGTAATAGTCCTTCCTAATCAGCAGATCACCGCTGACCGTTATCGTCGGCTCAAAAGCAGAGCGCTGTTGTGGTAGATGCTGATCAAACATCACAATAACGCCCCCCCCTGGGCCCGCTTTAACGTTCTCTCCGAAGTGCGTCGTGTTGGCATAGGTAACGCCAAAAGTGACGTTGCTCAGTTGCCACTGACATCGGGTACCACCATTGATGGCTAGCTTCGCCTCATATATATCGCTCTGCCCCTGCTGCTGCGGCTGGACCGTAGTAGACAGGTAGCCATCCTCCTCATAACTGGACCAATCCGCTCCGGAGCGCTTGATCGGGCATTTTTCAGAGCGGTACATCACCTGCATGGGTTCCGCTGCAAGATTCGGGGGAACCTTTACCGTAATGCTGACCTGCTCTCCTCCCGGTGGTGGCGCCAAGGTTTGGTTCTGGGCGCAACCGCTAACGCTGAACAGCAACAACAGAACACCGCTCATGCGGCATAGGCGTGTATTCAAACGCTGAGTTCCTCGGTGACAGTTGGCGCCGTCGATGCTCATTTTTTGCTCCTGCGGCGCAATGTGGTGGTCGACGAAATCGCACACGGTTTCGTTTTTTTCAGTAGTCGAAATGTTCATGAGATAAGCGTTTCCCCTGCGATTGAGGCGCTTGGTTCGTTGTGACGTCCCGAAGGGTTCCTTCGGGCTTGGGTGATCTCGATCATTACGCCGAACTCCCGTTTGCGGGCAAACCGCTTCAGGGCTTCGGGCCCACCTTCCAGCTCTTCAGTCGCGCGCAACGCCATAGGCAGTAACGTTTGCAGAGCAAGGAACTGTTGGTTGCGATGCCTTTCCGTCTCGGGAACACCCAGCGTGTGCATTTGCTCCTCGAACTTCACTCGATCCTCCTTGCGCTTCAGCGGTCGTTCGGGATCGATCAGCTCCAACAATTGGTTATGCAAGAACGGTAGATAGGCGTCGTTCATCTTGTGGTCTTTTGGACTGGTGCGGCTGGAACTTCGCTCGGGGTTGGTGTGCGATGGAAACAGATCCGCCAGGTTTTGCCGGTTCAATGAACGGATCAGGATTTTCTGATCTTCATGGGCGAAGCGACTGAACTCATCGCTCAGGCTCGGTACCAAATAAATGCGTGTGCGATGCGGTAGTCGCTTAAGAACGGTGGTGTGATAGGGAGCGCCAAGTCCTTCTTTACCGCGCTCGGCCGGGGAGTTGGAACCCCTCGTTTCCACATGCTGGTCGGCTCGGTAGAACATGGCGATCTTGCCGTGATGCCAGTAGGGGTCTCCAAAGCTGACAATTTTCCCGGCCACCAACTGGCCCACGGACCAGGTATAACCCAGGGTGGAGCCCAGCGGGCCCAGGACGCCGTACAGCCAGTTATCCAACGCCGCCTCGGGCGGCAGGCTGGTGATGAGGTCCGCATCATTGACATGGCGGAAGTGCGTCACCGCTTTCAGACGCTCCAGCGCCTTGGCGGTGAAGGTGCGGGGCATACCGTACGTGTAGAGCCGTGGGTTAGAATTTTTCAACTCCGCAGAGTGAATTAGGGCTAACGCGCCCCCCAAACTATGACCACAAGTAAATAAATCCCGACCTTCTAATGCGTCTTCAATATCAATGAACCGTTGAGGAAACAGCTTCTTAGCCACCTCAAACGCATGCAAAAACCCATAATGAACACTGCCCGCATCAGTCAGCGGCGTACACGCCGACTTCAAGTCGCAACCACTGCCATCGGTCGGCATTGGGCGGTACAGCGCATCAGTCGCCCAGTCCATGGGTTCCTGGGTCCCGCGCCAAGCCACGACCACTTGGGTCGAGTTGACGCAATAGAACAGCTGGGTGTTTTCGATGATGTACCACGGAATTCCCGCCTCACCCGGGGGTACTTCGGCCGCTGAAGAATCAAGCATGACAGCCGTGATGTAGCGCTGGTCAAAGGGTACGTCCACCACCAGTGCCGGCACGTCGATTATTACCGGCGCGCGGGACAGGTCGAGGCACTGGCGATAAAAGAACTCCTCTACCGAACCGGAGACGGTGCTGGGGTCGGTGCCCGGTCGTTTTTTTAACGCCTCCTGGGCCACGATGCTGTAGGTCAGGGTGGACATCAGCCCAAGGTTATAGGCATTGGCCATGCTGTATTCAGGCTGATGATGGAGTAGCAATGACCAGGCACGATACGGGCAAATTTCCAGTACGTGACGGCGATTGAGCTCCTCATAGGCCACCGTAAAGCCACCGAAGGTGGGGTCCGGAAAATGGAAAGCCGGAAGTTGGTCCGAGTCTGCCAACGGAGGGTCGAAAACAGGGGCCTCATCGCACAGTTGACCGATGCGCAGGTAATGATAGTCGTGACCTGCCTCGCGGGCCTGTTTCTCAATGGGTGAGAATCCCGAACGCTGCGGACCATACAGTGGCGACCGGTCACCAATGACAGGCCGCGGCGGCTCTGGCCGCAGCGCACGCAGGCGCCGGGTTTGTAGTTGCTCGGCGAAAGGTTTGACCGTCATTAACAACGTGATGGGTATCGGGTGCAGCCCGTCGAGACGAATTACGCCTTCGGAATCACTTTGGCCCGAACACTCAGCAGCACACCCTGCGCGTGTGGCGTCGTTCACCGCACGATAGGGCATGTTCGCCAGGGGCTCGCCCTGCTCGTCCAGCAGTTGGAATTCGACCCAATGCTGTTTCTGCTTGCCCCCGACAACGTCTTTACGCGGGTTGAGGGTGTCCGTACGGTGAAGGGTGTCGTTCATGACGTTCCTCACAAATAGAGTGTTATTGGGGAGAACGGAAAAAAACTCAGATCAACCATTTAATTCACTCCCCACTTAGTGAATTCCTCTATTTCGTCATCAAAATATTCCGTAGCTTCTAAAGCCGCCCAACCAGCTGCAATTCCGGCCCCCAACATGAGCCCGATAGTGCAAATCGGTGCGCCTGGACCACACAACGAAATTGCCGCCGCACTCCCAAGCACCGTTCCCACAACCCCACCACCAATAACAGCCCCCTGCTTAAAGGCCTCTTTGGGCTTATTATCAGCATTAGCAATATCATAGGCTGCGTACACTATGGTAACCACAATTAACACCTTACCCGAAACCCTAAGCACCTTATTTGTAGTATTAAACTTTGCATCAGCCCTAGCTGATGATTCTATAACCTCGTAGTATGCAACATTCCTTTCACCAGGATTTAACTCTGCAAAATCGCGACCAAATCTTTTAATAGAGTTTTTATTTAAAAGGCTATCAAGACTGGGTGGCGCTGCCTTTTTAGCCTCGACCACAGCCTTTCCCTGCACTGATGTTTTGGCTCTAATTTCCGCCATAATCTTATTGCGAGCTTCATAGCAAAACTCTACCGCTTCCTTTATCGAAATATTTCCGGCTTTCACCTGAGCCAGCACTTCATCTTTGACCCGTTTGGCATTGCGATTGTAATTTCCTCTCTGTTTCGCATCGCTTATCGCGTCTGCAGAAAACTTGAGAGCGGCTCCCTCAAGTGACTCTAGGGCTTGATATAGAACCTCATCGTCAACTGGGTGGTCTATGCCAGCCAAATAATCTCGATAAAAAACATCCATAACGCACCCCGCGAATCGAGTTAACAACTATTTCGAGCAAATAAAAAGCCCTTCAACCAGCTCTAGCCGACCAAATTAAAGTCAACAACATTTAGTCTCCTTCAACACCGCTAAAATCATAGCCGTCAGGAGAAAACAAAAAACCGAACCCACCAAAAACCCAATATACAACCTCATGCGAAACCTGATAGCACTCGGTAAGCGATCAAACTCTTCAGGATCAAGCGTACCATTGCGAAGATGTTTTTGAGGGAACACCAGACCACCAGAGATAATGGAAACCAGTGTGAATTTCGCATAGAGCGAACCTCCCCCCCATATATCGCCATAAGAACTTACAATAATACTACCCTTAAAATTATCCAACACCTTGGCCAGATCACGATACACCATATAAATATTCACCCCTACAGACACGAAAAACAGTAAAGCCGGAAGAAGAAACAGGAAAAAAATCTTCAAAAAAATCATGTTTTTCGCTCCGATATCTTGTTTAATATTCGTTCCGCACCGCTAGATAAAATTTGTTGATAGTCCAAAGACTCTATCTCAAGTTTTACGCAAGAGCCTCCAGAAAAAGAATAAAAGCCTGCTTTGTTGTCACTATCAAACGTACCCTGCAACACTGTTCCGTCATCCATAGTCGCAGTACATTTCTTACCTGCATAATCCAATCCAGCCGGCGCAGAAAAGCTGATCCACTTTTCGGACTCGGGTAGGTCAAACTTCAACTCCCCCGGCATGGCTGTATGAACACTCATGGTCTGACCATCCTTGTCAGTTGCCCCATTGAATACCTCGCCCGACGCGGTCGTTATCCGATAGCGGGAAAATGACATCGGCACCTGAGCTTCATCTTTCAAGGTGTACCCCCCGGCATAACCCGCCGGCAACGGCGGCACCGGAGTATCAAGATTGGCGCTTCCAAGCTTTTGCACATTCGCAGCCTTGAGATAGATATTGCCGGGTGCACCCAGCTCTATTTCGCCGCCACTGATTCGGATGTACGCACCACCACAGCTAAGGACCAATTCCTGCGGCGCGCTGATTTCTATGCGGCCTTCAACGCTTTCGATCTTGATGTCGTTCTTTGCCAATGCGTGGAGATCGTTGCCCTGTGCATGCAGTTCGACTTTGCCCTGCGCCGCCTTGAGTTGCAGGTCTGCACGTTGCGCAAATACGCTGACACCACTCTCAGCCGTGGCGGTGATGTCACGTCCGGCGCTGATGTCCGTGTTGTGCGCAGCCATGATGCCGACACTTTCTGCACCAGAAGACAGGCATACCGCCTTGGGGCTGAGTACGCCAATCCCCGCTGGGGCGTGCAGCAGTACACCGGGGTGCGCCAACCCGGTCAGTCGGTCGAGCAAACCTTCCTGGCTGTCTGTATCGCTGGGGTTGGCGTTCGCACTTCGCGCAGCTTGGGCCATGGAGCGAGCGAGCGACAACGCGCTCTGAAGCTGCTCAATCGCCGCTTCCATATCCAACTGTTCTCCGCGTGCTTTAACCTGCTCATCGGCACTGATAAACAACCCCTTCCCACCCCGAATCGCGCCCCAACCATCAGTGCGCAGTTCAAAGCCCTCCCCGCGTTTTTTCTTCTCGGCATCCACCAAATGCCCCAGATTCAACTGGCTCTTGCCACTGTGCTCAGTACTGAGCTTGACGTGCTCCTGCCCGCGCAAGTCTTCCATGCGCAGCTTATTGTTGGCTGGCGTGCGCAGCACGTTGCGCGTGTAGTCGCGTTTACCCAACGTCACGTGGTCGACGTGTTGGCTGTCGTGCAACGCGTGGGCGATATAAGGCCGGTCGGGGTCGCCCTGCTCAAAGGCGATGGCCACTTCGGTGCCGGCCAGCAGTGGCAGGTGCAGGCCGTGGGTGTCGCCGGCGTAGGGCCGGGCCAGGCGTAGCCAGAGGCTTTCTTCGCCGGGTTTCCAGGTGTCGCGGTCGAACAGGAAGTGGACTTTGTAGCGGCCTTCCAGGTCGATGTGGCCGTAGGGGTCGTGTTCCTTGGGGCTGGTGACGCGGGCCGGGACGGTGCCGGCGATTTGGGGTTTGGGCAGCAATGCCGGGCGGTAGCACACGGTTTCCGAATACGGGATGGCCTGGAAGCTGGCTTCAAAACTGCGGTCGCGGGCGGCGTGGGTGGTGACTTGGGTGATGACCGCGCCGGGGGTGAAGGCGTTGGGGGCGCCGCCGGAGATTTTCAGGACTTGGCCGGGGGTCAGGCTCGGGCTGCTGCTGATGCCGCTGAGGTGGGTCTGGCCGTTGAGGTAGCGTTCGTGGCGCAGGCGTGCGTAGAAGTAGCCGCTTTCACTTTGCAGGTCTTCGTCCTGGTCGTAGCGGTCGCCGATGAGGTTGTAGGGCTCGGCGTAGTGGTAGGCCTCGCCGTAGGTGCCTTTGGCGCCACGGCTTTGGTCAATGTCACCGTCGAGGTAGGCGTTGGCGACGCGGTGGTGGTAGGCGCGGATGTTGACGTGTTGCTCCACCACCTTGTGGTTCGATTGCAGGCGCCATACACCGTCTTCGCCACTGCTGTTCATGCCCGATTGCGGGCGGTATGGCAGTTGCACGTCGAACTGGTAGTGGCGTTGATCGTCGTGGAATTCCACCACGTCTATGTTCAGGCGTTCGTCGCGGGTGAAGCGGTACCAGATGCCGACTTCGGCCAGCAGGCGCGAGATGAAGGCCAGGTCGCTTTCGTCGTACTGCATGACTTGTTCGCGCTTGGGGTATTCGCGCACCAGGTTGAAGAGGAAGTCCTGGCCTTCGAAATCATGGCGGCTGCGCAGGATGCTTTCGACGATCTGCGGCGCCGATTGGTGTTGGTAGATGCGAAATTGTTTGCCGCGGGCGAGCAAGGCCAGGCGCGGTTCGAGGGTGACTTCGTAGCGGGCTTCGTCGAGGGAGCCGGACAGGCGTTTGAAGCCGGTGACCACGCCGTGCAAGGTGCGCAGTGGCTTGACCGCCGGTACTTCAATACCCACGGCTTTGAGCGCCGCCATGCCAGAGTTCAGGCCGGGGCCGTGCAGGCTGAAGTTGGCGTCTTGGCCCAGCACGCTGTCGGCACCGATGTCGCCGTCGATGCAGGTGAATTCCACGCGGTAGTTGAACGGCTGGCTCAGGCCTTCGTGGCCCTCGAAGGCCAGCACGTCCAATACCGAATCCAGACCGTAGACCGTGAGTTTGTGCCGGCTGTGGTCGAAGAAGGTGCGCAGTTCATTGAGCATGTTCAGGCCTCCAGGGCGACCGGCGTGTGGTGGTCTTGGCCGTCGTTGAAGTGCAGGACGACGCCCTCCTCCTCGCTGTAGCCCAGGGTCACCTCGGTGGTTTTTTCGTGGGCGGCCTGGCGTCGCAGCAACTGTTGGCTGAGTACCGGCAGGATCTGTTGATTGAGCAGGCTGTCGATGTTGCGTGCGCCGGTGTCGGGCAGCAGGCACGCGGCAACCAGTGCCTGGTTGAGTGCCAGGTCGATGCGGCAGTGCACGCCGTAGTGACGCTGCAAGCGCTTGGCAACCTGGCCCAGCTTGATGGCGACGATGCGTTGCAGGGCATCGGCCAGCAACGGGCGGTAGATCAGGGTCTGGAAGCGTGCGAGCAAGGCCGGCTGGAAATGCTCGCGCAGGATCGGGCGCAGCAGTTCTTGCAGGGTGCTGTCGGGCGCGCCGGGGAACTCTTGCAGGCAGGCTTGCAGTTCGTCGCTGCCCAGGTTGGAGGTCATGAGAATGACGGTGTTGCGAAAGTCGATTTCGCGCCCTTCGCCATCGCGCATAAAGCCACGGTCGAATACCTGGTAGAACAGGTTGATCACGTCGCGGTGGGCTTTTTCCACTTCATCGAGCAGCACCACGCTGTAGGGGCGTTGGCGCACGGCTTCGGTGAGCACGCCGCCCTGGCCGTAACCCACATAGCCGGGGGGCGAGCCTTTAAGCTGGCTGACGGTGTGGGCTTCCTGGTACTCCGAGAGGTTGAGGGTGATCAGCGCTTGTTCGCCACCGAACAAGGTGTTGGCCAGGGCCAGGGCGGTTTCGGTTTTGCCGACGCCGCTGGTGCCCACCAGCAGGAACACACCCAGCGGCGCCTTGTCGTCGGTCAGGCCGGTCTTGGCCGCACGCAGGCGTTGGGCCAGGGCGCTCAGGGCGTGTTCCTGGCCGATCACCTGCTCGCCCAGTTGACGCTCCAGTTCCAGCAGGTTGGCCTGTTCGTCCTTGAGCAGGCTGCCCAGGGGCACGCCGGTCCAGTCGGCGATCACTTCGGCCACGCTGCGCACATCCACGTCCAACGACAGCAACGGCTGGTGGCCCTGAACCTCATGCAACTGTTGCTGCAGGTGCAGGCAAGCGTCACGGGTCGATGATTCGCCCAGGCGTGCTGCGAGCAGTTGCTGGGTGAGCAGGAGTTCACGACGGTATTGATCTTCCAGGGCCACTTGCCGACGCTGCAGTTCGGCGTGCTGGCCGGCGATGGCCTCCAGGCGCTCCTCGGTATTGGCGCCATTGAGTTTGCGGTCTTCTTCCAGAGCCAGGTGCTCCAGTTCCAGGGCCGCCTGTTGGGCTTTTAGACGCACCAGCGGCTGCGGCTCGCAGTCCAGGCTCATACGCACCCTGGCGCTGGCGGTGTCGAGCAGGTCGACAGCTTTGTCCGGCAGTTGGCGCCCGGTGAGGTAGCGCCGCGACAGGCTGACCGCCGCCTGCACCGCCGCGTCCTGGATGTGTACGCCATGGTGGCTGGCGTAGCGCGCCTTGAGGCCGCGCAACATGAGGCTGGCGTTGGCATCGTTTGGCTCGTCGACCTTGACTACCTGGAAGCGCCGCTCCAGGGCCGCGTCCCGCTCGAAATACTGTTTGTACTCGCTCCAGGTGGTGGCGGCGATGGTGCGCAATTCGCCACGGGCCAGGGCTGGTTTGAGCAGGTTGGCCGCGTCGGCGCCACCCGCCTGGTTGCCCGCGCCGATCAGGGTGTGGGCTTCGTCGATGAACAACAGCACCGGCAGCGGCGATTGCTGCACGGCGTCGATTACGTTTTTCAGGCGTTGCTCGAACTCACCCTTGACCCCGGCGCCCGCCTGTAACAAGCCCAGGTCCAGGGTGCGCACGCTGACCGATTTGAGGCTGTCGGGTACGTTGCCTTCGGCGATGCGCAGCGCCAACCCTTCGACCAGCGCGGTCTTGCCCACACCGGGCTCGCCCACCAGGATCGGATTGTTCTTGCGCCGGCGGCTGAGGATGTCGATGACCTGGCGAATTTCATCGTCACGCCCGAACACCGGGTCGATCAGCCCTGCCCTGGCCTTGGCGGTCACATTCTGGGTGAACCGGTCGAGGATGCCCTGCAAAGCCTCCTGCAGCTCAGGGAGCGAGACGTTGTCGACCGGAGCGTCATCGACGGGTTCCAGTGCGAAGTGCTGGTTCGGTTGCGGACGCTCGATCG
Organism: Pseudomonas sp. AM4(2022); assembly: GCF_036346515.1. Classification (NCBI taxonomy): domain Bacteria; kingdom Pseudomonadati; phylum Pseudomonadota; class Gammaproteobacteria; order Pseudomonadales; family Pseudomonadaceae; genus Pseudomonas; species Pseudomonas sp. AM4(2022). The sequence continues at coordinate 33,865 of NZ_JAOTNW010000022.1, read as the reverse complement.
ATTGTTGGTCGAGCAGCCCGAACAAGCGTTGCAACTGGCTGTCGCTGAGGCTGAGTAGCGGCCAGGCAGCCTCGCAGGCGAGCAAGCCGGGGTTTTCCAGCAAGGCCGCGAGCAGGTGCGCCGAGCGGATGGATTCGTTGCGGCTGTCCAGCGATGCATACAACCAGGCGCATTTGATCAGGTGGTGCAGCTTGTCGCACAACTGCGGCTTGCTGTGCACGCTGCGTGGCAGGCCGTCGAGGTGTTCGAGCAGGCCGCGCCACAGGGTGTCCATGTCCCATTCATAGCGCCGGGCAATCACGGTCAGGTCGCCCTCGCCCTGCTCCAGCAATTTGAGCAGCCAGTGCTCGATGCTGATCACTCCGTGGGCGCGGCTCTGGCACAGGGTCGCCGCGGCACTCAGGGCCTGAGCGCAGTACGGGTTGAGGCGGCGAAGCAAAAGTGCGGAATTCTGGGCCATGGGCGGCTATCTCTGGTCTGGTGGCTCGGCGTGTCATCAAAGCTCGATGTGTTTGGCTGAGCGTCCGCGAACGGGCGCTCAACCCTGCACACCGCGAACCGACAAGCGCACAGGCGCCTGCCGGCTTTTACGCGTCAGGCGCTCTGGCGTTCGTTCCAGGCGTCAGAGTGGATGATGTTGCCGTCCTTGTAGGTCCAGGTGACCTTCTCGTAGCGCAGCTCGACCTGTTCCATGTGGTTGTGCTTCTCCTTGCCCTGGTCTTTGATGTCGTGCATTTTTGGCGCGACTTTGACGACCTTGACGTTTTCCAGCTTGGTGATGAAGTACTCGACTTCCTGGCCGGCGTCGTCGATGCGGTACCACTTGAACTCGGCGCTTTTGAGCGTCTGGCCCGTGGTCACAGCCTTGTAGAGGTAAGGGCTGGACGCATCGATTTCCTTGCTGAACAGGAACGGGGTGTGCACCCGCGTGCCGGTCAACTTGCCGGTGTTGTTGTCGGTGGGGATGTACAGGCTGTGGTCCTGCGCGATGACCTCGATACTGCCTTCGCGTTTCTGCACGTTCACGGAACCTTTAATTTCCGCGCCGCCATCATCTTGCAGCCAGAGGTAAACGGGAATTGCCATTTGAAGCTCCTTTTCTCGGGGTTTGCATGTCGCGGAATGCGACAGGCGGGGTCTTGCCCGGCCCCGCAGCGGGCAGCGCACAGGCCCCCGCTTCCGGTACCAGACGAATATCGACGCGACGGTTGGCGGCGCGCCCGGCGTCGGTGTCGTTGCTCGCCACGGGTTGCTGGGCACCGAAGCCCTGGACCGCGAAGCAACTGTCGGGAATGTCGCCCATGCGCTGCATCCAGTCGCGCACCGAGGCGGCGCGAGCGCGGGACAGCTCAAGGTTCTGGCCGGGGCTGCCGGTGATGTCGGTATGCCCGGCGATGACGATCAGCCAACCGGCCTGGGCCTTGATATTGACCAGCGCGTCGATCAGCACCTTGGTGGAGCCGGCCTTGAGTTCAGCCCGGCCGGGATCGAACAGCGAGAGGCTGTCCAGGCGCACCGGGTCGGGAATCTTCACCGGCGGCGGTGCCTCAGGTGGTTGCCGGTGGGCGGCGATGGTCGCCAGCAACGGCAGGCGCAGGCGTTCGCCGCGATACAGGCCCAAGCCCAAGGCCAGCGGCTCACCCTGGCGGTAGTAGTCGTCCAGTCGCGCAGCATCCTCGCGCAACACGGCCACTGCGTTTTCGCGCAGGAGGAATTGCGGCTGGTCGCGGCGCTCGGCCAGCGGGATGGCGTGGTAGCGGCGCAGGTCATCACTGACCTGACGCAGCAGCAGGTTGTTCTGCCAGGCCGAACTGGCCAGTGCCACCACGCCCGCCAGGGTGAACAGCCACACCGCCAGGATGCCCGCACGCAACCGCGCAGAACGCCGAATGCGCAGGGGCAGCAGGTTGAGCAAAGGATCGGGAAATGGCAGGCTCGCACCGGCCACCGAGGGTTCGGACGCGCCGAGGGCGACCCTGACGCGCAGCCATTGCTGCCACAGGTTGCCGGGCACGCGCTGAGGCACGGCCGGCACCAGCGTCATCGCCCACACCAGCGGCACACGCCCGTCACGCCCGGTAAAGTGCGACAGCACCTTGTCTTTGAGCCACGCGGCCAAGCTGCCGACCTGTACGCCCATGGCCAGACGCTCCGTACCGTGGGCGCTGTCGACGGCCTGGCGCTGCCAATCGCTCAAGCTGGCACAGGCACCGGCACTGCGCACCCACAGGTCGGGCTCGCCGCTCTCGCAACTGAACCAGGCGTCTTCGTCAGTGGTGGTCTGCCCATAACTGACCAGCATCAAGGGCAACGCGAGGCCGCGTTTTCGCGCCAGCGTGAGTTGGTGGCGAAAAGCACGTATGCGCCCCGCCAACTCGCCGTCATCCGTATGTTCAACGGGGTTGACGCAAAACATCACGTTCAGTTGCCCACCCCAGTCCGGGCGTTGCGTCAACACGCCCGCCACTGCCGTCCCCAGTTGGTCCAGCGCAGGCACCCGCACATAGCACCCTTGCGCAGTCACCCGCAACGCCAGCTGGTCGGCGGGAACGGCACCGAACAGGCCCGTGAGCCCATCGCCACACACCAGCACCACGGGCTGGCGATAAGTTTCCGCCGGCAGGGGCGTCTCACCCGGCGGCAGCAACTGCGCGCCGCGCTTTGCGAAACGACGCTCTGCCCAGACCCAGGCCAGCACGACCGTCAAAATCGCTGCCGCTCGCACCCAGCCCGAGGCCGGAATGATCAGTGCCAGCGTCACAACCAGCACCCCGGCCCACAGCCAGAGCCCTCGCATCAAGTTGAGTGTCATCGCGGCCTCACGCCTGGCCAGGGGCAAGCGTGGCGACCAGGCCACCGAGCATCTGGTCCAGCCCCCACCAGACGCCGACCAGCAGCACACCCGCCAGGACCAGGCGAACCCAGGGCGAGCGCAAGGTGCCAAGCCGCTCGTTGCGTGGGCCGCTGCCCTGGGTGGTGAGCATCGGGTTGAGCTTCAGGGGCGGAACGTGCGCATTCAGGGCGTCCATCAGCCGCTGGCGCTCTGGATGGTTGAGGTCCGGGTAGCGCCCGCGAAAACCCAGGAGCATCACGCGCTGGAACACCGTCAGCACCAACAGATCGGGCATTGGCTGGCGCAGGGCCTGGCGCATGTCCTCATACAGGAACTCTCCCGCCTGGTGACGGTTGAACAAGTGGGCCTGCAGAGGCTTGCTCGCCCAGCGCGCATGGGCCGGCCCCGTGGCACGGTTCAGCACGGTTTCATCGAACAGCGCGCTCTGGGCATGGCAGATCAGCGCTGTGCTTTTGTTGCTCACACCGGCCGCCTGCAAGGCTTGATACACCTGCTTGACCTGCCGCACGCAGCAACGCCACAGCTCGGAGGTGTCTTGCACCTCTGCGCCCTGGCGCAGTTCGACCACCAGCAGGTAGCTGTCTTGCAAGAGTTTGTCGATATCCAGCGCAGAGGCCGGGTTCTTTTTCGAGGCCGTCAGGTTCATGCGCGCAGTACCGCGAAGAGTTCAAGTTTGATGTCAATCAGCGTGCTGGGGACGTACAGCGCACAGACCCCTTCGGCGAGCATGGCCTGGCCCTTGGGGTGCCCAAGGTCGAGGGCGAAATACTGGTTTTCCAGGCGCAGTGGAATCGCCGCCGGTACATGGCTGAGCGGCTGCAGCGGAATGCCGTCGAGCGCCGCGTTGACCAATTGGTTGACGTCGTCAGGCGTGCCAACTTTGCACAGACGCGGGAAGTGTTTTTGCAACTGCGCGGCCGGCATTCGGCAGCGCACCGACAGGTAGAAATCGGCACCGTCGCGCTCACGCAGGCGGGCATCGTTGAGCGTGACCTGCCAGCGATTGGCGGCCACCTCCTCCAGCACCAGCGCCACCACACGCGACGGCAGGCTGGCCTCAAGCAAGGTGGAAATGGTCTGCATCAAGGGTGGGAACACGGTTTCCAGTTGCTCATGCCGGTAGGCTGGAATCTGGTCGATATCGTGTTCCAAAGAAAACGTCAGCAGGCCACCGGCCAGTTTGATCAGCGCCTGGTACACCTGCTCGGGATGCCGCGCCGGGTGAGCCTTGAGGTCGGCCAGCACGGGTTGATAGGTGTTCAAGGCGTTGAGCAACCAGAACAGCGACACGTCGGCCACGGCAAAATCGGCCATGCGCTGGTTGCTTTCGCGGCGCATGCCCATCAGCCGTTGGCGCTTGGCGGCCAGTTGGGTCAGCAGGTTGTCCAGTTGGGTCACCAACCCTGGGTGGGCGGCGAAGCTGAGCAAGGGCGGGACAAAATCAGGGTCCAGGTGCCAGGCGCCCTGTCCGTCACGCATCAACCGCGCGACGGGACAGGTCAGGTAGTCGGCGTTGTCGTCGTCGGCCAGGCGCAGAGTCAGCACATGTTCGAGTACACCAATCGATTGCACCTCATCGCCATACACATCCTGTACCTGGCGCCAGTCCTGGCGATAGCGCACAGGCCGGTCGACCCGTGCGCCCTCGAACACACAGTTATTGCCGTTGGCCTGTTCCAGCGGCAACGCCAGCACCAAGGTGGCGCTGCGGCGGGAATCGGACAGCAGCCCCGCCAGCTCCAGCGCCGGTGGCAGGCGATCCACATGGTCGGTGTCGATCAAGGTGCCATCGGGCAGCCGCACGCGTAACTGCGTGGCCTTGAGCTTGCCCAGGTGCAAGGCCTGCAAGTCGAAGGCCACCCCCCAAACCCCCCAGGGGTGTACGAGGCAGAGATGGGCCAGACGGTCGTCGGCCCACGCCTCCCAACGCGCCTGCTGCTGGAACTGTTGCGGCGACAGCAAGGCGCCCGCGGCCCACAGGGGGCGGTCGATCTTCATCACATCGTGTCCTTGCGAAGGGGATCAGGCTTTGGCCTTGGGCATCTGCGAAACCAGCGACAAGTTGACGTCCATGCCTTCGACCTGAAAGTGCGGAATCGCATACAACTTGACGCGGAAGAACCCAGGGTTGTCCTCGATGTCCTCGACTGTCACTCGCGCATCGCGCAAGGGGTGGGACGCTTGCAGGTCATCACCCGGGTCGGTCATTTCGGTGACGAGGCCACCCACCCATTTGTTCAGTTCCAGTTCAAGCAAGCGGCGGTCCTTGGTGGTACCGATGTTTTCGCGCTGGATCAATTTGAGGTAATGGGCGATGCGCGACAGCAGGAAGATGTAAGGCAGGCGCGCATTGATGCGGCTGTTGGCCGTGGCATCGGCGGTGTCGTACAGCGCGGGTTTCTGGGTGGAGTTGGCCGAGAAGAAGCACGCGTAGTCGCGGTTCTTGTAGTACGACAACGGGATGAAACCGAGGTTGGCGAATTCGAATTCGCGGGTTTCCGGGATCATCACTTCGGACGGGATCTTCACCTGGTTGCCCGTGCCCAGGTCGTAGAGGTGAATCGGCAGGTCGGTGACCGCACCGCCCGACTGCGGGCCGCGAATCTGCACGCACCAGCCGTTGGTGATAAAGCTCTTGACCATGTTGGCCGCGAAGGCAAACGAGGCGTTGGTCCACAGATACTTCTCGTGGTCCGGGCCCTTGACGCTTTCGATGTAGTTGAAGCTGCGCACCGGGATGGTGTCCGGGCCATAGGGCAGACGCCCCAGTACACGCGGCATGAGCAGGCCGATATAACGCGAGTCATCGCTGTCGCGGAACGACTTCCACTTGATGTATTCGGCGCGGTCGAAGTAGTTACCGATGTCCTTGATCGCCGCGACCTCTTCCATCGACTGTTTACCGAAGAACGCCGGCCCCACCGCGCCAATGAACGGCATATGGGCGGCAGCAGCGACTTTGGAAATGTTGCGCAGCAGCGCAATATCCTGCGGGCCGCGGCCGAACTCATAGTTGGAAATGGCCGCCGCAATCGGCTCGCCGCCCGGGGTGTCGTATTCCTGGGTGTAGGTGTGCTGGTACAGGCCGCTCTGGGCAATTTCGGGTACGTCTTCGAAGTCCTGGATCAGGTGATCCTTGCTGATATCCAGCAGTTCGATGCGCACGTTCTGGCGAAAATCGGTCTGGTCGATCAGCGACTTCACGCCGCGCCAGGTGGACTCGACGCGCTGGAAATCCGGGTGGTGCATGATCGCATCGAGTTGACGGCTGATCTGCGTGTCCAGCGCGGCGATGTGCTCGTCCAGCAGGGTCTTGTCCAGGCGTTCGACTTTCTGCGACGACTGCTTGAGCAGGTTGAGGAACACGCTGACCGCTGCGGTCACTCGCTCATCGGGCGAAGCCTCAGACAGCACTTCGGCATTCTGGAAGGGCTCGATCGCGCCCAATTCCGATACCGGGTTGAGGTTGATCTTGGCGAACAACGCGTTGTACACGCCCTGGCCGACTTCGGCGGCATAGGTCTGGGTTTGTTGCGGTTGTGAGGATGGGTGTTCTACGGACATGATCAAAATTCCTTATCAGCGAGCCAAGGGCAATCAACGAGCGGACGGTGGCGCCAGGGCGGCCAGTTCAGCGCGCAGTTCGTCGCTCAGCGTGTCGTCCTTGAGGATGCGCTCCAGTTCATGGCGGAAGGTGGCGTTATCCAGCAGGTTGGATTTGAGGTCGCGCAACAGGTTGCGCATCGCCAGCAGGGCGCGCAGCTGCGGCATTTGCCGGGCGACTTGCTCGGGTTCGAAGTCCTTCATGTTGCGGAAGGTCAGTGCGATGGACGCTTCGGCGTCGCCCTCGACCAGGGTGTTTTCCACCGCCAGTTTCACACTGGGGGAAAACTCGGCCAGCACGCTGTCGAAGTTGTTCTTGTTGATGTCTACCTTGTTTCGTTCAGATAACGGACGCTGTTCCTGACCGTTGCTGTAATCACCCATGACCATGAGTTTGAGTGGCAGCTCTATCTTTTTCTGCGCGCCGCCGGTGTGCAAATCGAGCTTGATATTTACCCGAGCCTTGGGTACTTCGTTTTGAAAGCTATTTGAAGCCATACACCCTCCAGACACTCTTTGCGCGACACGCCATTGCGTCACGAACAACAACTGAAACTGGAGTTAATGCTTGGCCGACAGCCTCTAAAGGGTTGCCGTCCTGGCATATAAACTCCGCTGAGAGCTGCAACAAGCAGCGCACTTTCGTGTAATAACTGAATACCCACACCAATAGAGTGGTACTTCAACCTGCGATGGTTTTACCTTCAGCGAGCAGCGGACAAGTGGGTGCCCTGCTTCAGGATTTGCTCCTTTTCAAATAGCTCGCTGCGCCTGCCCGCACCAAAACAGCGCACAAGAAAATAGCAATTCCTGTCCGGGAGCCACTGCTGGTTTATGTGAGAACCCACCCGATAAACATAACGTTTAAAGAGTATTACATCCAGCTTGAAAAAATATCAATACGTCACCTTTGTTCACATTTGCATGAACACTCAACACAGCACACCTATATGAGCACATCACGCTCGGAAATTTCCTACATCAATAATTCGAAACTACCGCTAGACACTTAGCCGAACCGAGAAATTATCTCGCTAAATCTTTTTTCCTACATTTGGGGAGGGGGAATCTTTGGCTGTAGGGTTAAAAAACTCTATTAAACGTCCTACACCTCAAGCCGTTTCCAAGAAGCAAAAACCCGAGTATTTTTTCTGGATAGCGAAACAAAACTCCGTTACTAAACATTTCAAAGGCTGCAAAAAAACTTCTCTTCAAAAGGTTTGGATGTGGCAGCGCTTAACACACCAGGCAACGCCCCGCTGTCTGAGCGCCGTGAGCAGCATCTGCGCGAAAGGCAGCAGGAGGCTTGCTGCATCGAGCTAAAAAGGCCGATTGAGGTAGCACCGCGCCAGTACCGCCCCAGCGCAGGCGCGGGAAATTTTCCCGATCAAGACGCCCTACCCGTATCAACAATGAATGTTACGTGCGTCAGAAGCCCGCCTATCTCTTTGATAACTATCGTATTGACTCTGGCGAAAAGCGATTTTCTGGCGCTATGTCCGTTCGCGGTCGGCAGGAAATTTCCTACAGAGCCATAGTATTCAGATTGCTTGAATATGCATCGCTTGTAGGTGCTTGAGGCAGACCCCGCCTGAGCGTCGACAAGAGCGACTAGGCCAGGCCGATACGAACGTCAGTTTGTTCCATGAGACGTGAACGGCCCGGATGTTCCCATGAACAAACACACTCAATAAGCATTAAAAATTGGCACTTTCAATCCATACGAGTGGGAAGTCGCTCATTTTAAAAACCCTGCTAAATTCAATTCTGTTATCCAGCGAGTTTCAGCGCGAATGATTAACGGAATCCCAACTTAATTATTTTTGCGGAGACGGCTTACGCCATCGACATGAACAAAATACATGCTGTGATTTGGAGCGTTTCAAAACACTGTTGGTTGGTCGTCTCTGAACACGCAAGCAGCGGTGGCGGGCGAAGCAGCCGTCGCGCGGTCATTGATCGAAGTGGTTTGGCCAAGGCGCAAACGTCACTGCGCGTACAACAACTGCCTGGTTCTATCAATGCTGTTTCACTCAGCTTGCGCACAGTACGCACTGCTCTTATTCCGATGGTGTTGACGCTCGGGACGGTATCCATCGCTGTTGCAGGGCCAGGCGATGGTATTTACGTCAACGACGGCACTGACTCCGGGTGCAGCCGTGTAGGTGACTCGGGCTCGATGACCGGCGTAACTAACGCCGCGGCGTGTACACCTACCAATAAGGACACTCAAACTGATCACTCGTTGTTCTATAACCCACTGGGGCTGGTAGGCCTGGGTTCAACGTCGTTGACGCTGGGTAACGAACTCTTTGTCAATGGCGGTTCCACCGCAACACTTTTGGCCCCGGTGACCGCCGGCGCGCATATCAATACCCTCGACATGCGCGGCACTAAAGTCCTGCAACTTGCGAACGGCACGGTGTCGGCCACCTCGCAGGACGCCGTGAACGGCGCCGAACTGTTCAACACCGCAACTTCAACGGCCACCGCGCTGGGTGGTGGCGCTCAAGTCACCGGCACTACCGGGCAGATTTCCGCCCCAAGCTATAGCACCACCACCGTCAATGCAGCGGGCAATGTCACCACCGCCACCACCAGCGCCAATGTCGGTGATGCACTGACCAACCTGAGCACCAGCCTGGCCAACAGCGCTAACGTGGGTGTCAACTATGACGACGCGGCCACCAAGGCCCGCGTGACGTTCAACCCGACTGGCGCTGCAACCACGCTGGCGAATGTTGCCGCCGGCACCTTGAGTGCCACCAGCACCGAGGCGGTCAATGGCACTCAGTTGAACGCTACCAATACCACCGTCAGCGCCCAGGGCGCCCAACTGAGCGGTATGGTCAATGACGGTACGGGCATCAAGTACTTCCACAGCGCTTCAACCAAAGGTGACAGCAGCGCCACCGGTCTCGACAGTGTGGCCATCGGCCCGTTGGCCACAGCTGCCGGCGGCGGATCCATCAGCCTTGGTAACGGTGCCACCACCACTGCAACGGGTGGTCGAGCGATCGCCTTGGGGAACTTATCAAGCGCCCAGAGTAACGGTTCCGTCGCGATCGGCTCTGAATCCACCGCCTCCGGCATTGACGGTCTTGCGTTGGGCTGGCAGGCCCAGGCGCTGGCAGCCGGCGCCGTCGCGCTTGGCGGTGAGGCCGCTGCGTCAGGCAATAACAGTGTCGCCCTGGGCAACAACGCCAGTGCTACGGTCGCAAACTCCATGGCGTTGGGCTCTTTCGCCACCACCACTGCTGCTACTGCGACGACCAATGGCGTGATCAACGGCACCACTTACACCTACGCCGGTACTGCGCCTGTGGGTGTGCTCAGTGTTGGCAATGCAACCCAGCAGCGGCAGATCACCAACGTCGCCGCAGGCGAGGTTTCGGCTACCAGCACCAATGCGATCAATGGCAGCCAATTGAACGCGACCAACACGGCAGTCAATGCCTTGGGCGCCCAGGATCAACAATTCACCACCGCTCTGGGTGGCGGCGCGCAGTTGGACCCGACCACGGGGGCCTGGGTCGCACCGAGCTACAGCACCACCACCATCGATACCGCTGGCAATGCCAGCGCCCCTGCCATCAGCAACAACGTGGGCACTGCCTTGACCGGCCTCAGCACCAGCCTGGCCAATACCGCCGCCGTGGGCGTCAAGTACGATGACGTGAACACCAAAACCTCGGTGACCTTCAACCAGGGCGGTACTGCAACGACCTTGAACAACGTCGCCGCCGGCACCTTGAGCGCCACCAGCACGGACGCGGTCAACGGTAGCCAGTTGAATGCCACCAACACCTCGGTCACCGACCTGGGCACCAGTCTCAACACGTCCATTACCAACCTGGGCAACAGCTTCAGCACCCAGTTGGGCAACATCATCAACAATGGCGACGGCATCAAGTATTTCCACAGCGAATCTGGCCTGGGCGACAGCACGGCTACCGGCCTCGACAGCGTAGCCATCGGCCCGGTGGCAACCGCTTCGGCCGACAACGCCATCGCGATGGGCAACGGCGCCAACGCCAGCATCGCCAACTCCCTGGCCCTGGGTAATGGCGCCACCACCGCTGCGGCCACTGCAACTGCCAGCGGCGTGATCAATGGCACCACCTACAATTACGCCGGTACTGCACCTGTGGGCGTGCTCAGTGTCGGTGCCGTCGGTGCCGAGCGGCAGATCAGCAATGTCGCGGCTGGGCGAGTGTCGGCCACCAGCACTGATGCGGTCAATGGCAGCCAGTTGAACGCCACCAATACCTCGGTGACCGATCTGAGCACTAACGTGAATACCTCGGTGAACAACCTGAGCACGCAGATCAGCAACCTGGCCAACACCACTGCCGAGGGGGTCAAGTACGATGATGTGAACACCAAAACCTCGGTGACCTTCAACCAGGGCGGTACTGCAACGACCTTGACCAACGTCGCCGCCGGCACCTTGAGTGCCACCAGCACCGACGCGGTCAACGGTAGCCAGTTGAACGCCACCAATACCTCGGTCACCGACCTGGGCACCAGTCTCAACACGTCCATTACCAACCTGGGCAACAGCTTCAGCACCCAGTTGGGCAACATCGTCACCAACGGCGCCGGCATCAAGTACTTCCACAGCAACTCGGCCCTGGGCGACAGCACGGCCACCGGCACCGACAGCGTAGCCATCGGCCCGGTGGCAACCGCTTCGGCCGACAACGCCATTGCCTTGGGCAACGGTGCCAACGCCAGCATCGCCAACTCCCTGGCCCTGGGTAATGGCGCCACCACCGCTGCGGCCACTGCAACTGCCAACGGTGTGATCAATGGCACCACTTACAATTACGCCGGTACTGCGCCTGTGGGCGTGCTCAGCGTTGGTGCCGTCGGTGCCGAGCGGCAGATCAGCAATGTCGCGGCTGGGCGGGTTTCGGCCACCAGCACCGACGCGGTCAACGGCAGTCAGTTGAATGCCACCAATACCTCGGTGAGCGACCTGAGCACCAACCTCAGCACGCAGATCAGCAACCTCGCCAACAGCGCCGGCAACCAGATGGGCCAACTCGGCCAAGGCGTCAGCGCGGCCTTCGGCGGCGGCGCACAAGTGGACCCGACGACTGGCGCCATGACCGCGCCAAGCTACAGCACCACCACCATCGATACCGCTGGCAATGCCACCACCGCCACCACCAGTAACAACGTGGGCGCTGCCTTGACCGGCCTCAGCAACAGCCTGGCCAATAGCGCCGCCGTGGGCGTCAAGTACGATGATGTGAGTACTAAAACCTCGGTGACCTTCAACCCAGGTGGCACCGCCACCACCCTGAGCAACGTCGCCGCCGGCACCTTGAGCGCCACCAGCACCGAGGCGGTCAACGGTAGCCAGTTGAATGCCACCAACACTTCGGTCACCGACCTGGGCACCAGCCTCAACACGTCCATTACCAACCTGGGTAACAGCTTCAGCACCCAGTTGGGCAACATCGTCACCAACGGCGCTGGCATCAAGTATTTCCACAGCAACTCGGCCCTGGGCGACAGCACGGCCACCGGCACCGACAGCGTAGCCATCGGCCCGGTGGCAACCGCTTCGGCCGACAACGCCATTGCCTTGGGCAACGGTGCCAACGCCAGCATCGCCAACTCCCTGGCCCTGGGTAACGGCGCCACCACCGCTGTGGCCGCGGCAACTGCCAGCGGCGTGATCAATGGCACCACTTACAATTACGCCGGTACTGCGCCTGTGGGCGTGCTCAGCGTTGGTGCCGTTGGTGCCGAGCGGCAGATCAGTAATGTCGCGGCTGGGCAGGTGTCGGCTACCAGCACCGACGCCGTCAATGGCAGTCAATTGAACGCCACCAACACCTCGGTCACCGACCTGAGTACCAACGTCAACACCTCGGTCAACAACCTGAGCACGCAGATCAGCAATTTGGCCACTACCGCCGCGGTAGGCGTCAAGTACGATGACGTGAACAGCAAGACCCGTGTGACGTTCAACCAGGGCGGCGCTGCGACCACTCTGAGCAATGTCGCCTCCGGCAGCCTGAGCGCTACCAGTACCGACGCAGTCAACGGCAGCCAATTGTTCAACACCACCGCACAGCTCAATACCCTGATTGCCAATTCCGGCAACCAGAGCCAGTTCGTCGTCAACGCGTTGGGCGGTGGCGCCCAAGTGGATCCGGTAACGGGTGCCGTGACTGCGCCAAGCTTCAACACCACCACCATCGACGCCGCCGGTAATACCACCACCGCCACCACCAGTGCGACTGTCGGCGATGCCTTGACCGGCCTCAGCAACAGCCTGGCCAATACCGCTGCCGTGGGCGTCAAGTACGATGACGTGAACAGTAAAACGCGAGTGACCTTCAACCCAGGTGGTGCTGCGACCACCCTGACCAACGTCGCCGCCGGCAGCCTCAGTGCTACCAGCACCGACGCAGTCAATGGCAGTCAGCTTTTCTTGACCAATAACACCGTTGTCGGCCTGACGACTCAGCTCAACAACATCGTGAACAGCGGTTCAAGCATCAAGTACTTCCACGCCAGTTCATCCAAGGCCGATTCGCTAGCCACCGGCACCGATGCCATGGCAGTAGGCCCCAATGCCCAAGCCAGCGGTACGGCGGCCATTGCCGTGGGCAATGAAACCGTTGCCAGTGGCAGCAGCTCGGTGGCTATTGGTGATGGCGCGAAAGCCACCGCTGCCGGCAGTGTCGCCATAGGCAAGGGCGCCAGTGACGACCAGCGCGGCACCGAGACCTATACCGGCAAATATTCGAATGCAAGCAACACCACGGCCGGCGTCGTATCGGTAGGCAACGCGACCACCGGCGAAACGCGTGTATTGAGCAACGTGGCTGATGGCAGCCGGGCTACCGACGCGGTCAATGTGCGTCAGCTCGATGGTGCGGTGGCCGAGTCCAAGGCCTACACCGATACCAGCCTGAATCAGATTCAAGGCTCGATCAAAAATGTGGACGGCGCGATTGCCAACGTCACCAGCAGCGTGACCAAAGTCGAAGCAGCGGTGACCAGTGTGCAGAACGGCACCAGCGGTGCATTCCAGGTCAACAACACCCGCGCCGCAGCGCAACCCAAGGCAAGCGGTACCAACGCGGTAGCCGGTGGCATGGGCTCGCAAGCCTCGGGTAACAACAGCATGGCCGTAGGCAGCAACACCGTGGCCAGCGCTGAAAATGCCACGGCAACGGGTAACGGCGCTCAGGCAACGGCACAAAACAGCGTGGCCTTGGGCGCCAACTCGGTGGCGGATCGCGAGAACAGCGTCTCGGTAGGTAGCGCGGGTGGCGAACGCCAAATCACCAATGTCGCAGCCGGCACCCGTGGCACGGATGCCGCCAACATTGACCAAGTGAGCCGCGGCATCATGAATGCCAACATCAATTCCAAGGCTTACACCGATCAGCGCTTTGCCGATCTCAAACACAACCTCAAGCAGCAGGACGACACCCTGAGCGCTGGTATCGCCGGAGCCATGGCAATGGCCAGCCTGCCGCGCTCGTCGGTTGCCGGCGGCAGCATGACGTCGGTGGCGATGGGTAATTACCGCGGGCAATCGGCACTGGCTATTGGCGTTTCGCACGTGTCCGAGAATGGCCGCTGGTCGACCAACTTCATGGGCACCACGAGCAGCCAGAATGACACTGGCGTGGCCGTGGGGGTTGGTTATCAGTGGTGATTGCAGACCGAACCGATAACGAAAAAAGCCCGGCCTGCGCTTAATGCAGGTATCCAATGTGGGAGGGGGCTTGCCCCCGATAGCAGTGTGTCATTCACAGCATCAGTGACTGATCCGGCGCTATCGGGGGCAAGCCCCCTCCCACATTTGGTTCACCTGCCTTCAGATTTGCATCAGGCTCGCGCAGGGCATTTTTCTTCTACGCTGAGTTACATCCCTATGCCCACCTACGGATTGCCCACGACAGGATCCCCTGAATGAAAACCCAACTGCCGCTATGCTTTGGTTTGATTGCTTGCCTGGGCCTGGCCGGGTGCCAGGAAAAAACCTCTCCCCCTACTGCCAGCCAGCCCGAGTGGCTCGCCGTGCCCGCCCTGCCCATCCTGCAAAGTGCAGTATTCAGCCTGGCTGATGCCCTCGCCCCACATAAAAACCCCTTGGCCATGGAACAGATCTGCGCCCTGGCCAAAGGCGAGACCCAGCAGGCAAACGTCAACCACTTCATCCAGCAGCAAGGCGGCAATGCACAAAGCATTCCCCCACAGGGCCACCCATTGTCGTTGCTGGTAAACGGTGACCGCCAGGCTCAGACCCGCGCCTGCGCGGCGTACCTGGCAATCAGCGTGCTGTCGCCCCTGAGCTTGAACGGCTTGCTGGTCGAGCAGGCAAGTGCCCCGCCTCAGGACAAGAACAAACCTGTAGAAAAACGTGAGCCTCAGATCGATCAGGCAAAACTGCTGGCAAGTCTGCCGAGCAAGTTGGCCATTGCACAAACCAACGCTGATTTTTTCGCGCTGATCGCCACCGAATTGCAACAGCGTCCAGGGCTGACGCTGGAACAATACCGTCAGTTATCCATGGAGATGTTCGTGGGCCTGGCAGCCGACTATCTGCTGCGTCTGAAAGAACAGACGCCCCCGCCCGGTACCGAATATAAAGTACTGAAGCTGGACGCGGACCAGTTCATGTTCGTCAGCAGTACCCGTACCCTGTTCGAGTATGATTTTTCTGGGTTGAAACTGCAGCAGAACGGCATGACCTGGTTTGGCGAGGGCAAGCTGTTGGGCAAGGATTACTTTTTGAAGGTGGCCTACCTTCCCAGCACCGCCAAACAGCTGAAGAACACACCAACGCCTTAGGGGCGTTGCGTGGGTTGAGCAGTAGAGCAACTTAGGGAGGTAAGCACGTAGCGAATGCGCGCGCCGCCCGTTCAGCGGGCAGGCGTGCGGAAAAAATACCGTGAAGGTGTCGGTCGTGCGGGGTCGATCTGGTCCATAAAACCTTTGATGGCAGCGGTATCCGGAACGCCCGGCAACTTTTTGATCACCCTTGCCGGCGGCTTTCCTTCGGCCTTTGGCTCCATCAGGGGCAGCCCTTCGTAAATCAACGCATGGTGTACACGCGGGCAATCATGGCAGAACGCTTCAAGGTCAAGCATGGCGCCACCGACAAATGCGCTGTTGATGAGCAACAAATCGAAGGGATCAATGGCATGGTCGATCATCGCCAGCAACTCCTCCAACGAAGAGACGGGCGCCACTCGATGGTAACCGCAGTGATTGAGCATCCGTTCGAGGTTCAAGCGCTGCAGGTGGACGTGATCGGCAATCAAGATGCGTAAAGAACATGTGGGCATTTATATATCCTTCCAAACCAGCCAGCAGACCGTCAGACGCGCTTTCCAGAGGGGGCGCGCGCTCCCAGCCAAGTCAAAAAATCTTGCTCGGTCATGGGTTTTGCAAAGAAATAGCCCTGCCCCTGCACACACCCAAGCTCCAGCAACTGTTGATATTGCTCTTGTTTTTCAATGCCCTCGACGACCACCGACATGCCAAGCGCCTTGCCCAACTCGAGCGTGCACTTGATCACCGCAACACATCTTGGGTCGTGGTCCAGCCCCCGAACGAACTCGCGATCGAGTTTGATCTCGTTGAAGGGCAACTGGCACAAGCGCTGCAGGGAGGAAAACCCCACGCCAAAATCATCGATGGATAACCGGCAACCCATCATGCGCAACCGCACGAGGCTTTCCAGGCAGGTGGCCGACGCTTCGAGCAAACCGCTTTCAGTCAATTCAAATGTCAGACTGGAAGCCGGTAGTCCGAAGCTGCACAAAATGCTGCGGATGATGGAAACCAGCTCGGGATTGGAGAGCTGTACCGGCTCCAGGTTGAACGCAATATTCAACACGTGCCCACGACTCGAAGCCTCGCGGGCCAACGCCAGGCCGTGCCTGATCTGGCTGAACAGTAACTCATTGAGCAACCCGCAACTTTCAATGGCAGGCATGAACACCGCCGGAGAAACCACCCCTTGGGTCGGGTGGTTCCATCGTGTCAGCGCCTCGACGCCAATCACATCACCATTGAGCAAATTGACCTTGGGCTGGAAGTACGTTTCCATTTGCTTTTGATGCATGGCCGAGCGAACTTCGCCGGCTTGCGCCAGCTCCAAGGGCTTGAGGCTCATCGGCGCGATCCTGGGATCGCTCAAGTGTTTATGCAGCAGCTCGTTCAAGGCTTCAGCGTGCAGCGGCTTGCCGAGGTCGCCCAATAGCGGCAGCCCCAGTAGCGTCACCAATTGCCGAGCCGCCTGGCGTACGTCTCCCGAGAGGGAACTGCTGAGAATCACCGCGCCCACCAGGCCAACGCGAGCCACGCGTTGCAGGAACTCCAGTCCATCCATGCCTTCCATGCGCAGGTCACACACCACAATGTCCACCGGACCGACCCGTTGCAGGGTCTCCAGGGCCTGGGTGCCGTTTGAAGCACTGAACACATCCTGACAGCCAAGCTTCTTCAGCAGGTTGACGGCGACGGTTTGCTGGAACAGATGGTCCTCCAGCACCAGCACTCGCAGGGGCAACACTTGCATCACTGATTCTCCACAATTGGGTTGCAGCACGAACGCCCGATACGCCCTGATTGCTGGTGGTAGCCGACGCCCACTCAAACAATGTTGATGGACCTCAACGCCTGCTCCCCAAGGGAGCAGGTGTATTCAGGTCATCCATGACGCAAACTCATTAACGTTGCGGGTGCATTGCTTCGGCACCGTCAATGAAAGATGGGGTCGCTCCCTAGCGGATTCGGTAGGCGGGAGGTCATCTCTGTTCTTTGAGCCGAAATTATCCTGGGATTTTCCTGACCGAAATGTAGGAAATTTCCCGGAGAGCAATTTAGGTCAGAGACCTTACAGTCCTGTCTCCGCGCCCAAAATCAGTCAGTCGACGGATTGGGCGATCCGTTGCGTCAACACCTGCCTCAGCGCGTCCATCGTTTGGTGCAGTGCATCCACTGATTGGGTCAAACGTGCGGCATCGTGCCCGTCGCAATCTATCTGCAGCTGCTCGCAACAGTGAATCAAGCGCTTTGCCTTGACGATGCGCGCGCCACCCTTGACCCGATGGGCCAGGTCGGCCAGCCCGGTCAGGTCGTTCTGGCTGAAGAGTTTGAGCAGCCGTACTTGATCCTCCTCGTTACTGCTGAGCAGGTCCTGCAACAAGCTGCGGATTGACGCCTGATCCCCGTAGGTCAGTTGCTCAAGGCTGACCAGGTCGATCTCGTCGTCCAAGTGCGTCACGTCATCGTTATCGGGCAACGGTTCAAATGACGACTCAACCCCCGACAAGCGTGCGGCCAGATCCTTCATGCTGATGGGTTTGAACAGGCAGTCATCCATGCCCGCAGCAAGACAGCGGTCGACCTCGTCGGGTTGCGCGTTGGCGGTGAAGCCCAGGATCAGACACGGCGGCTTGCCCGAGGCCGCCTCGTCGTCACGGATCGCCTTGGCCAGTTCATAGCCATTCATCACTGGCATATTGCAGTCGGTGATCACCACATCAAAGGGATGGCTGCGCCAGGTGCGCAAGCCGTGGGCGCCATCTTGCTCGTCTTTAACGCTGTGCCCCAGATAGCTCAGTTGTTGCAGCAGCAGCAAGCGGTTGGCGGGGTAGTCATCAACTACCAGAATGCTCAACTCGCTGGCAGGCAACAGCTCGGTTGGCTCAGGCTGGCTGCGGGGCAATGGGGCCAGGATGGGTAACGTCAACAGCACCTCGGTTTGCGTGCCAAGACCGGGCACACTGCTCAGCTTCAACTCACCGTCCATCATCGTGCATAACGTACGGCTGATGGTCAGGCCCAACCCCGATCCGCCGACAGTCAACTGGCTCTGACTGCCAACCTGGGTGAAGGGTGCAAACAGTTTCAACTGGTCGTCGGCGCTGATGCCGATGCCAGTATCGCGTACGCGCAACTGAATATTCATCTGCTGATTTTCTTCGTCGAGTGTCGCCTTGACGCTGACCAGCACCTCGCCTTTTTCGGTAAATTTGATAGCATTGCTCAGCAGGTTTGCCAGCACCTGTTTGAACCGCATCGGGTCGATCAACACATCGCGGTTGGCACTCTCATCGAACTCCAGAACCAGCGGCAGTTGCTTTAGCCGAGCACTGGCGCCCTGCACTCGCACCACCTCCTCCACCATTTCCTTGAGGGCAGCCCTCTTAGGGGTCAAGGTCAAACGCCCGGATTCGATGCGCGCCACATCCAGAATGTCGCCAATCAGCTCCAGCAACGCACGTGCGGCGCTGGAGGCCACTTCAATGGCAAACCGGTCGAGAATGCCTTGATCAGCCTTTTTCATCGCCAATTCCAGCATTCCGACCACCGCGTTTATCGGCGTGCGCAGCTCATGGCTCATGGTTGCCAGGAACGTGGTTTTCGCCCGGTTGGCGCCATCGGCCTCGTGCTTGGCTTCCTTGAGTTCGCTGAGCAAGCGTGCGCGCTCACTGATATCGATCCACCCGGCAATGATCCCTTTGACTTCTCCGCTGCTATCGCAAAATGGCAGCACCCAGTGATAAGCGTCGATCGTCTGCCCGTTGGCCAGCACCAACTGACGGTCCTGAATCTGCTCCTGACCAGCCTCCATCACCTCGCGGTATTGCTGTTCGAACGTAAGGTTGTCCGTTGGCATGATGCCCACGTCAGCAGTGAGCACAGTGCCGATCACCTCCTCATCGGTACGCCCAACCGCTTTAAGGTAACGCGTATTGCACAGCAGCATTCGGGCCTGTCGGTCTCGAACGTAGATGGGGTGAGGCAAGCTGTCGATCAGTACATGCAGGAAGTCCATCTGTTCCTTCAACGCATGTTCGGCAGCGGCACGTCGCTGAATCAGGCGGCGCAGGTAAATGATCCAGCCCGCCGCCGCGAGCAACAGGCCTATAGCCACTGCCAGCCACTTGAGAAAAGCCCGCTGGCTGGCCTGGGTACCGCGATTGTCCAGCATGACTTCGCCACGCCAGCGATCGGACAGGTCGTCGAGCTCTTCGCGGGAAAAACTGCGCAGTGTTTTGTCGAGGATGGAGTGAAGTTCAAAAGATCTGCGATCAGTCGCCAGTCGCAATTGAGCCGGGTGTTCACCACCCATAGTACGTGTGATGCGCAACCGGTCACGGTAGAACGTGGAGATCATATACCGCGAAGCCAGCAGGATGCTGAGCGTGGCATCCGCCTTGTTTTGTGCAACCAGCGCCATCTGGTCAGCACGGCTGCCGGCCTCCATCAGCGTAATGTCCGGGTAATTCTGGCGAACATAGGCGGCCCAATAGCTGCCGGGACTGACGACCAGGCGCTTGCCTGACATCTCTTCCAGGCTTTTGGGCTCTGCCTCGCCAACACGGCTGACGAATACATCTGGGTTGCTCATGTACGGCCGGGTATAGCGCAGTTCTCCCAGGCGCTGGTCATGCTGGAACGTGGGCGAAAAATCAGCCTTGCCTTTGCTCAACAGGTCAGCCTGCTCATCAAACGAGCCAGCACGAACCACCTCGAACTGTAGGTGGGTTCGCTGGCTGATTTTCTCCAACAGGTCGGCATTGAGGCCACACAGCAGGTCATTCTGATCAAAAAAGGTTAATGGCGGGTTGCCATCAATCAACGCCACCCGCAGTTTAGGATGCTCTGCCAGCCATTGTTCCTCTTGCGGGGTAAAGCCAAGGTCAAAGCCCTCTCCGGCTGTGGAGCGCAACCTCCAGCGCCGCGCAATCGACTGCTTCTCGGCAGCGGGAATCGCGTTCAGCGCCTGATTGAGCACTCGCAGCAACTGCTTGTTGTCGGCATTCAAGACAAAACCGACACCGCTGACCTTTTTATCGGCTGATGGTCTCAGATGCAGATCGGTGTAGAAGTTTTGCCCAATCAGGTAGCTGGATGTGATCCCCGCGCCCACGAATGCATCCGCCTGACCAAAGGCAACCGCACTGATACCCTCCAGCGCCGAGGGGTAGAGTTCGATCTTTGCTTTTGGATAAAGCGCCCGGATAGCGGAAGGCTCAACGTAGTGTTTGGACATGGCCAGCCGCTCGCCGGCAAGGTCTTGCTGCACATCGCTGACCGAGCCGCGATTGGTTGCCAGCATCATCTGATCGAGGATGTAGGCACGCGACATGACTAACCCTGCTTGCGCGGCTTCATACTCCCGGGCCGAGCCCAGCAAGTCCAGCTCACCAGCCTTGAGTGCCTGCAGGGCCAGGTCCCTGTTGTCATAACGCCGGATCTGAACATCAACGCCTAACACAGCAGCCAGCAGCCCGACATAATCAGCCGTAACCCCCTCGAAATCGGCAGGGTCGGACGACACCACCAAGGGTGCTGGATCGCTGCGCGCTGTACCGATCACCAAGACCTTTTTAGTGCGTAGCCACCGCCAGTCATGGTTCTGCAGTTCAACGTCAAAATCAGCGGTAGGCTCGCGCCCCAGCAAGGTCAACGACTCAAAGGCCTGCGGGGCGGCATGGGACTGGCCGAGTACTCCCAAACAAAGAAAAAAAATGAAGTAACCCGACAGGCGCCTCATTCAGATCAGGTGATGACGTTTGGCAAAGTCGGCCAGATAGACCACGGACTTGACCTTGAGCTTTTCAATCAACCGAGTTTTATAGGTGCTGATCGTCTTGTTGCTCAACAACATAGCGTCACCGATCTCCTTGTTACTGTAACCACGGGCAAGCTGCTGCAGAATGGCAAGTTCGCGATTGGACAACTGCTGAATCAGCTCATGCTCAGGCGTCTGGTTATCGACCGGGCGCACCGAGCTGTTGGAGAGCACCGGAAAATAACTGAAGCCCTCGCGAATCACTTTGACTGCACGCATGAGTTCCTCAAGATCATCGCTTTTGGAGACATAACCGGACGCGCCGATGGTCATGCAGCGATGGGCATAAAAGGTCGCGTCCAGCGAGGTCAGCACGAGGATTCTGATCGGCAGGTCCAAGGCGCAAATGCGACTGATGACCTCCAAGCCGTCGAGCAGCGGCATCGAAATATCCAGCACGATCAAGTCCGGCACGTGCTTGCGAGCCAGATAAACCGCCTCGACACCATTCTCGGCTTCGGCCACCACTTCCACCTGCCCGGCCTTGAGGAGCATTTTTACAGACGAGCGAATAAACGGATGGTCGTCGACGATTAATGCTTTCAACATACAAACCTCTTTTTCATCAGCATAAGGAACAGCATCTGCGAGACCGGCACGTCAAACTATTAAGGTAGCTCAGTTTCACGTCGACAAAACACAGGCCTGAAATATTTTAATGGCCTGACTGCGCCAGCAAGCCCTACCCGTTTCGGTAGTGTTCCAACCAACAGCAAAAGTCAGCACCGGGCATGGGCACCGCCAAGTGAAAACCCTGGCCAAAATGACAGCCCAGGTCAATTAGTGTATCGAGCGCCGGTTGGCTGCCAACCCCCTCGATAATCAGGTCCATCTGCAATGCTCGGGTCAGCGCGAGACTGCTGGCGACGACGGCCCGGTTACCCGGGTTGGCAAGGTCCTGAACGAACACGCCGTCGAGCTTGATCTGGTTGAAGGGCAGCTGTGCCAGCAACCGTAGGGAGGAAAAACCCAGGCCAAAGTCATCAATCGATAACCCACACCCCGCCTCGCGCAAGCGCAGAAGGTTTGCCAATGCCGATGCCGGCAGATCCAGCAAGCTGCTTTCAGCGACTTCGAATGTCAGGCCCGAACCTGGCAGGCCATACCCTTGCAAGCATTGAATAATGTAGTCAACCAAGTCATTTCGAACCAGTTGGGAGGCTGTCAGGTTGAACGCCATTCCCAGGTCAATACCTTGCGCGCGCAACTGCAGCAGCAATGCAATACCCTGGTCGAGCAGTTGCTTGAGCATCTCATCAATCAAGTCATAGGCCAGTACGGCGCCTAACAGATCACGGGGCAGCAACATCCCCCGTGTGGGGTGACGCCAGCGTACCAGCGCTTCAACGCCAAACAGCCGACGCTCGACAAGATCGAATTTTGGTTGGTACCAGGCCTCGAATGCCCCCATCGCCAAACCGTGTCGCACCTGGTCTTCAGGGATCAGTTCAGGTACCGACAGGTCGGGCGCCGTCAAGACATGATGGCGCAGCTTGAAATTTTCCAATAACCGCTGCAAATCCTGCATGTCCAGCGGCTTGTCCAGAATGCCCAACAACTTCAGGCCCGACAGCGTCTTCATCTGCTTCACGGTGCGATAAAGATCAGCCTGCAACTCGCTGTAGGCTACCAATGTCTGGACGTTTCCCAACTCGCCGGCCACTTTCAGGAACGCAGAGTGGTTGATCGAACCGTCGGCCAGGTCGAAAAAAACGATATCGACCTTGGGCAGCTGTTTCAGCAGGCCAATAGCCTGCTCGGCATCGCTGGCCGATAGCACATTGCCAACCCCCAGATTGCCGAGGGCCTTGACCAGCACGGCACGCTGGAACGCATGATGTTCAATGACCACAACACAATCAGGAAACATATTCTTCAACCGATTCGACTTTAAAGGAGAGGTTTGAATAGCCACGCCAGGCTCAGCGTTCCCGCATGGCCTCCTGGGCCTTGTTGAACGGCTTGATCAGATATTCCAGCACGGTCTTGGAGCCGGTCTTGATGTCCACCGTTGCGATCATCCCCGGCACAATGGCGAAGCGCTCACCGGCCTTGTTGGTCAGCACGTTGGAGTCCGTCTGGATGAACACTCGGTAGTAGTAGTTCTCCGGCTTGACCTTGTCCTGGATGGTGTCCGGAGAAATCGTCACCACCTTGCCGTCCAGCCCGCCATAGATCGAATAGTCATACGCGGTGAGTTTCACCTTGGCGGCCTGGTCCGGGTGGATGAAGGCGATATCCCTGGGTGAAATGCGCGTCTCGATGAGCAACTGATCATCCAGCGGCACGATCTGCATCAACTTGCCGTTAGGCGAAATGACACCGCCAATGGTCGTCACCTCGATGCCCTTGACGATGCCGCGAACCGGCGACAGGACGGTCAGGCGCGTCAACGAATCTTCCCGCCCACGAATCACCGAACTCAACGAACTGACCTCGGAGCGCGCCTTGGCCAACTCCTCCCCCGCCTGCACCTGATAGGAAGAACGCAGTTCAGTAGCCTTGAGTTGCAACTCACTGCGCTGACGCTGCAGGCGAATCACTTCGACGTTGCTGGCAGCGCCGGTCTTGGCCAGTGACTGGGTGATTTTCAGCTCACGGTCGACCAACCTGAGCGAATCGTTCACCCCAGCCAGGGATTCCTTGAGCCGGCTGATACGCTCCTGATGCAGCCTAGTTTCGCGTTTGATCAGCTCGGGGTAGGCCTGCAGTTCGTCAGGAAAACTCAGTGGTTTACCGTCCACCTCCGCCTGCAACCGTGTGGCGCTGGCCAGGACAGCCCGGTAGCGCGCAGCACTCTCCTCGACATTCGATTCGGATTTCGTCGGGTCGAGCTGGGCCAACACCTGCCCCTGCTCCACCAGGTCACCTTCGGCAACGTTAAGCTCTGCCAGGATGCCGCCTTCCAGTGATTGAATGACTTGCTCATGGGAACTGGGAATTACCTTGCCGTCGCCCTTGGACACTTCATCGAGCCGCCCCAGCCACGCCCAGGTGCCCAGGATCAGCACGATCAACACCAGGCTGCCGATGATCCGCGTCGAGCGATGCAGCGCAGCGTCATCGGCCGGGTCCATGGCCTCCAGTGGTTTTCTATTGCGTATATAGGCACGTAACCGCGCCAGTTTTTCGTGAACATCAGCCATGCTGAGACGCTCCATTGGAATGAGTGGCGCTGAGTCGACGGATCGCTTCCTCCTTGGGTTCATCCAGCACGATTTTGCCGTCATCGACGACGATGATTCGCTCGACCAACTCCAACAACGCCAGGCGGTGGGTGGCAATCAGCAAGGTCTTGCCCTGGGCCCATTGGTCGAGGTTTTGCAGAAACAGGCGCTCTGCCCCTTCATCCAGTGAAGAGGTCGGTTCGTCCAGCAACAGCACGTTGGGTTGGCGCAACAACAGGCGAGCCAGCAACAGCGATTGTTTCTGGCCGCCGGAGAGCCCAAGCCCTCCTTCCAGAATCAAATGATCCAGGCCCGTCGGCAGCTTTTTGATAAACCCATCGGCGCCGGTCAGGGCCAGTGCCGAGAGCATTTCCTGGTCAGCGGCCAACGGCGCGCCCAGTTTCAGGTTCTCGCGGATGGTGCCGTGGAACAGGTGCGAGTCCTGGGTCAACAAGGCCACATCCCGGCGCACGTCTGCCGGGTCCAGGTGTTGCAACGCCACGCCATCGAGGCTGACCAGGCCAGAGCGTGAATCCACGCCCCCGACCAACGCCTGCAGCAGCGTGGACTTACCTGCGCCGTTGCGGCCCAGCACGGCAATACGTTCGCCGGCCCGAATCTTCAGTTGGCTGACTTGCAGCACCGGGCTGTCGTCGCCATAGGCGAATACCGCCTGGTCCAGCACATAGTCACCGTACAGGTGGGCACGGTGGACTTTGTGGCTGTGTTCGGGGTGGTCGGTGGGCAACTGCATCAGTTTGTCCAAGCCAGCCAGGGCGGTCTTGGCCTGCTGCCAGCGAATGATCACCTGGGTCAATTGCGCCATCGGCGCCATCATGCGTGAGCCGAGGATCGATGCCGCCACCAGTGCGCCGGTGGTCAGGTCACCGGCCATCACCATCGGCGCGCCGAAGAAAATCACCACGGCAAACACCAGGGTCTGCATCGATTGCGACCAGTACTGCAAGCGATGGGTCAAGGCCTTGAGCCGCAGGTTCGCCGAGGCGGTGGTTGCGTTGTAGTGGTTCCAGCTCAGCTGGAATTTCTGCTCGGCTTGCAGCGCCTTGACGTCCTCCATGCCCTGGATGGTTTCCACCAGCAAGGCATTGCGCAGGCTGGATTCGCGCAACGCTTCATTGGCCAGACGCCCCAACTTGGCCTGGCACAACAGACCCGGGGTGACCATCAACACCAGCGCGCACAGCGGCACCAGCACCAGCGGGCCGACCAGCAGCCAGAATACGCCGAGGAACAGCAGGAAAAACGGCAAGTCCGCCAGCGCCGTGATGGTGCTGGAGGTGATCAGCTCGCGAATCTGTTCCAGCTCGCGAACCTGGGAAATGAAGGTACCAGTGGAGCGCGGCCGGGCCGAGTTGCGCAACCGGATGGCGTGGCCAAAGACCCTGTCCGACAGGCGCGTGTCCGCACGCTTGCCCAGCAGGTCGGTGACATGGGAACGGGCGTTGCGGATGGTGAAATCAATACCCGCTGCCAGCAGTACCCCGATAAACAGGACGTACAAGGTCGGCATGGAACCGGCAGGAATCACCCGGTCGTAGGTCTGCATGGAAAACAGCACCCCGGCCAACCCCATCAGGTTGGCAACCAGCGAGGCGAACAGCACATAGCGATAGGACTTCAAGTCCTGCAGGACGATGCCCTTGAACCAGTTTTTGTCATACGGCTTGATGTAGTCGTCCACTCGCACGTCGGCGCGATTACCCAGCGGGCGCAGCAGGATGACCCGGCGGCACTGCTCCAGCAGTTCCTGGCGCGACAACACCGTGGCCAGGCCATGGTCGCCGCTGAGCCGCACTTGCAGCGAGTCCTCGGCGCGCAAGCCTTCGATCAGCGCCAACTGGCCGTCGGCCAATTGCACCAGCAACGGTAAACGCCATTGAGTCAGGTCTTCGGCCTGTAACTCGTCATCAATCTTGACCGACAGTCCCAAGTGCTTGGCAATGGCGTACAGCTGGTCATCGGAATGTGCACTGCCCTGCCAGGCGGCGGCCAGCCGCGCATCCTCGGGGGAGAAGCTCAGGTTGTAATGACCAGCAACGAGCAACAACATTTCCAGCCAGGGCGGGGAAACAGATGGCGGGCTGGCTTGCAGGGGTTCTTGGGCACGGCGGTTCATGGCAAACGCTCACGATAAGTGGCGTCGTTGGCAGCACCAAACGCCTGACTGAGATGGCCTGCGCTATACAGGCAGTTGATCTGTAACCGACGCAGGCTATTGAGCGTGGTCTGCTGCTCGACCCGCGACAAATAGGCCTCTTGCTCGGCATTGAGCAGGTCCAGCAAGGGCCGGGTGCCCAACTCAAGGTATTGCTGGCGGTAGAGCACGCGCGTTTCATTGATCGTGCTTTCGCGCACGGTTTGGGCACCCAGGCTGGCATGCAACTTCAGCACCTGGCTTTGCGACTGCTGCATTTCCTGGCGCGCGCGCAAACGGGCAGTATCGAGGCCGGCCTGGGAGGACGCCAGGGCCCGCTCGCTGGCCGCCTTGCCGGCCTGGATCGCATTACCCTGATAGATCGGCATGCTCGCGTTGAGGAAGACGCTGTAGCGGCTGCGGTCCTGGTCCGTTCCAGGGCTGCCATCCAGCTGTTGGCTGAATGTTGGCTCCAGGGACAGGGTCGGTAGCCCGGCAGCCTTGGCGGCGCTCACTTCGGCCTCGGCCCGGGCCACCCGCGCTTGGGCGGACTGCACCTCAGGGTTGTCCTGCATCTTGGCATCGACCTGCTGGCACGACTGCTCCAGTTCCCGCGGGAAATGGTCGGACACGCCCTCGACCCGAGGTTGCCCGATCAGGTTCGACAATGTGGCGAACGTGCGCGCCAGGCTGGCTTGATGCTGGAAGCCCGTGACCTTGGCAGCTTCAATACGCGACATGGTTTGCACATAGTCCGAACGGGTACTGGCGCCCATGTCCAGACGCTGGCGCGCCAGGTCGGAGACTTTTTCCAGGCTGTCGATCTGGTCCTGGGTGATCGCAATCAACCGCTGGTAATACTGGCCGTCAAGAAAGGCCAGTGCGGTATTCAGGGCAACCTGTTCAACACTCAGGCGCACGTCTGCCTCGCGCTCGGTGACACCGGCCTGGCTGGCCTCGACGGCGCTGGACACCTTGCCGAAGTCATACAGCATCTGCGAGGCACTGACGTCGAAGACCTGGGCACTGTGACTGCCAGGCACACCACTTTGGTAGCCGCTGCGCACGCCACCGCTGATCCTGGGGTAGTAGCCGGCCTGCGCCACTTCTACCCGCTGCACTTGCTCATTGACCCCTTCCCGCGCCCGCAGGATATCCGGGTACGAGGTTATGGCCTGGCGCACGGCCGCACGCATATCCAGCGCCGCGGTGCCCGCAGTGGCCAAATTGCTCACGCTCAGTTGGGGAGCGGAAGGTGGAAGAAACTGCCCGGCTTCAATCAATGAAACCAAGGATGGCGCGGGCACCGTTTCTTGCACTTGACTGTTCTTGATCGGTTGCACGGTAGGCGCAACCTGATCTTGGGGTTGGCCATGCACAGAAGGTGCATTGACCTGCCCGACCACACCGCCCGAACTGAACGATAAGGCTATCGTCAGGCAGGCAATATCACGCCGGGGATGGAATATCCGGAACATAATTGACACTCAGGGAAAATAACCCTGGGCCATACGGCCCAGGGCTCTGTCATTACGACTTAAACGACGGAAACACCACTCTCGACCCAGAGGTCTTTCTTCGACGTTTCATCGATGTAGTGCACATACTCATGGCCATCCAGCGGCGCCTTGACGCCATCGGGTTTCCACGAATCCGGCAAGTCCAGGGTCGAGGCAGATGTCGACTTCGACACCGTGCCATCGGCTTGCAAGATGTCGTTCAAGGTCACCGTCAACGCAGGCTTGGCCGGATCGTCCTTGGCTTGCAGGCTGACCAGCTTGTTGACGTCCAGGTTTGGCCCCTGGCCCAGGTTGAACGACGGCAGTGCAGTGTCGCTGTCGACGTCTGCCTCCACCTGGCTTTCCGGCTGAGCGAGTTGCGCCGCCAGATCAGGCGCGGGGGCCACACTGGTCGACACCTCGTTGAGCTCAGTGACGAGCTTGGAGTCGGCAATCTTCACCGCCAGGGTGGAGGTCACCGTCTCGCCGTTCGTGTGCCGTACCTGATACGAGAAGGTCTCGACTTCATTCAGACCCGTCAGGCTGAGTTTTGGCGTGTAGGTGTAGTCACCGTTCGCCGCGACTTTCAAATCACCGTATTTACCGGCAATGGTTTCCTGATTGATCGAAGGCACCGATTTGCCATCGACGCTGACGATGCTGGCATCATCACTGTCGATCAAATCACCCGAGACGGAATACGCCTTGATATCAATTTGGAAGGTCGAGGTGAGAATGGCTCCCCCAGCAGTCCTGGCCTCATACGAGAACGTCTCGGTCTGGTCCGAAGGGGTGGCATTGCTGTTCTGCCTGTAGGTGGCTTGACCATCGGCGCCGATGCTCAGGTCACCAAACTGGCCTTTGACCACCGTGCGCACTTCATTGGCAAGTGTCGTGTCGTTGACCTTCAACAACGTTGCACCTGCTGGCAGAATCAGATCACTCTTTATCGCACTGTTGGCAAAACCACCAATGAACGAAGTATGAACAATGCTGGTGGTATAGGTTTTGGCCCCGACCCCCAAAATGTCGAAGTTATTGACCGTCACCCGGTACTCACCCGGCATTTCGTAGGCCAGGGAAATACCCGACTTGGTCGCCAGGATCGGCAGAACCGACAGGTTGCCCAAGCCGCCTGCGCTGCTGCTGCGCACGTCAACCCACTTACCATCGATCAACTTCTCCAGCTTCACGCCATTGAAGTTGCCCACATCAACGTTTACCGGTGCCGAGCTATTGACCGTAATGTCGACCTTCTCACTGTCACTGACAACGAAGTGATAAGTGGCGGAAGTAGGCAAGAGATCCCCGCCACCCAACGTATTAGAGAACCAGTTAAGAACGCTGTTGACGCCCGAGCTGACCGGTGTGACGAAGGTAGAGGATTTGTTCTGCTCCAGATTGGCGATGTTTGGATCAATAAACTGGCTGACGGTGACCTCATTGTGTTCCGCCACCAATTGATAAGGCGCCGTTACCGACACTGAGCCTGTGGAGGTGGACTGGTTATCCAAGGACGCTGAAGTCACCTGCAACACTGTCCCGCCCATCTGTGCTTTTACCGGCACCTCATAGTTGCCATCGGCATCGACAGGTTGTTCGCCCAGGGTCTCGCTTGCGGCATTTTTCACCACTACCTTGGTATTGGGCGTGGCCTTGCCGGAAACGAGTTTGCCATCGGCACTGATCATCGCGCTCAGCGGCGCCGGGATTGCCTCACCTGCTACCTGAGGTGCAATCAGTTCGGTTGGCAGCGACTCCTTGCCTGCCAATTCAGCCACCACCGAAACCTTGCTGCCCGCAGGCTGCTTGGTGATGGTTGCGGCGAACGTCCCGTCCTCGCCAGCCACGATTGGCCCGGCCAGCAACTGGCCGTTGGCGTCCTTGACCGACACACTCGCACCCGGCAGGGTCTTGCCAGTGATCTGGGTGCCAGCAGCATCCAGGTGAGCTTCCGGTTGTGCAGGTCGATCAACCTCAGTGACCGGTGTTTTCACATAGGCCGGTGCGGACTCCACGCCCTGCCCTTGTGCCGTCACCGCCAGGGTGGTGCCGTTGGGCTGTTTCGGGATGTTGACCACAAAGGTCCCATCCTGCTGGACAACCCCGGAACCGATCTCTTTGCCCTGGGCATCCTTGACGCGAATGGTTTCGCCCGTGTTGCCCTTGCCCGTCACCTGGGTGCCGGCTTCGTCGACTTGCACCTCCGTCGGCGTATTGGAGGCAATGTGCGGCGTCATGACCGATTCAGAAGCGGACACCTTATCTTTGTTCTGCAACGCGACATTCAACAGTTGACCGCCCGGCTGTACGGGGATAGTGACCTCAAAAGTGCCGTCCGGCCCGACGATGCCCTTGGCGATCACGGTTGTGTCGTCCGCCGCTTTGATCAATACGATGGTGTTCGGCGCACCCTTGCCCTGCACGTTGGTGCCGGTGGCGTCCACACTCACATCGAAAGGCTTGGCTGGCGTGTCTTCGGCGCTCAGGGGTACCAGCAACAGCGCAGGCTCCGACACCTTGTCACCCTTGACCGCACTGATGGCAAGCCTGTCACCGCCATTCTGCGCGGGGATATTGGCCGAAAACATACCGTCAGGCCCAGCTGCGAACGTGCCCAGATCCTGTTGGGTCTCGAGGTTGACGATCTTGACCGTTTCACCTGGCTTGACCTTGCCCAACACGCGAGTGCCGCTGGGGTTGATATTCAGGTCGGTAGGTGGCAATGGCAGGTCCGCATCGATAAACGGCGCCACGACAGAAACGCTTGGCGATGCCTTCCCCTCGTCGTAGGCCGTCACGCTCAAGATGGCGCCGGTCTTCTGAGGAGTGCTCAAGGCAATCTCGACAGAACCGGTCTTGTTGACCACGCCACTGCCCAGCTCCTTGCCGCTGGCATCCATGACCTTGATGATTTCGCCCGGCTTGCCCTTGACCGTTACCGCGCTGCCGGTGTCATTGATCACCGCGTCACGGGGCGCCAGCACAGGCACCGACAGGGTGGCAGGCGCCGACTCCAGGCTGCCCAGGCTGACCGTCGCCTTGAGGTCTTCACCGCTCGCGCCGGAAGGCAACAGCACATTGCCCTTACCATTTGCATCCAGAGGCACACGAACGATTGTGCCGTCCGGGGTGTTGATTTGCACAACAGCGTTGGGCTTACCTTCTACGCTCACCTGCCCGGTGACCGCATCGACAGCACCGAACACCGGCGCCAGCAACGGCACCTCGAGCGTCGCGGCCTGCGACGTAATACCTGCCGCTTGGGCAACCACGCCCACTTCCCCACCGCCCAGAGCCTGGGGCAGCTTGATCACGGCCTGGCCTTGTGCGTCCAGCTGTACCGGCGCACCAACCGGATTGCCGTCTTTGTCCTGCAACTGAACAGTAGCGTTCGGTTTGCCAGTGACCGACAACTCCTCTTTAGCCGCATCAAATGCCAGCGTTGGCGCAAGCAGCGGAACCACCAGGGCATCGCTGACAGGCGACTTGGCCTCCTTGAAGGTTTGAACCGCCTGCAGAGTCTCTGCGCCAAGGGAGGCCGGGATCGAGATCACGCCTTTGCCTTGGGCATCCAACGTCACAGGTGACCCCACCGGCTTGCCGTCCTTGTCCTGCAACTGCACGCTGGCGCCCGCTTTGCCTTCGACCGCCGTCAGGCCGGTTTTTGGATCAACCGGGCCCAACACCACTTTGAGCAAAGGAATGGCAGTCTGTACCGTCGCCGATTCTTCCTGCCCATCCTTGATGGTTACGCTAACCGACTCTCCACGCAATGCCGGAGAAAGGACCAGATTGCCCTTGCCATCATTGCCCAATGTGAGGCGTTCAACCACTTCACCCGCAGCGTTCTTGACCTCTACCTGCCCACCCGGCATACCGACGATTTCCAGGGCGGTGCCGTCTTCGTTGAAAGTCAATTTCGGCTCGAACAGCGGAACCTCAATCGATGGGGCCTTTTCTGAGCGCTTGGCCGGCTTGGCCGGTTCGACCGTTTGCAGCGCCGGGTTGTCAAACTGTGCGTCAAGCGCACCCGTGCGGCTGGTGGTAGCAGCGTCTTCCTGGCTGGCGGTGATGCTTTGCCCGCTGGCGTTGAAGGGTAGCGTTACCGTTGCCTTACCGTCCGGATCGAAAACACCTCGAACGTAGACCTCGCCTGTTACGTCGTTAAATACCTGGAACACGGCCCCAGGTTTACCATCCAGGGTGACACTTCGCGTTCCTCCGTCAACCTGACCCAGTATCGGTGTCAGCATAGGTACCGCCACGCCGGAAGGGCCGGACTCGACACTGTCGACCAATTGGGTGACGGTCAGATCCAGGTTGCTCAATTGCGGGCGCAATGGGATCTGGCCTTCGCCTTGGTCATTCAGGGTCACGGGGTTGCCTATCGGCAGGCCAGTGCTGTCTTTCAACTGCACGGTCGCGTTCGGCTTGCCTTGAACATTCACTAGATTGTTCGCGTCATCGACAGCGCCCACAACCGGCGCAAGCACTGGCGCCAACACGGTATTGCTGACGGGCGATTGCACAGTGCCCGAGGTTTGAACGGCCTGCAGATTTTCGCCGCTGGCTTCCTTGGGCAGCGTGATCAGGAACTGGCCCTGCTCATCCAGGATCACTGGCGCGCCGATCGGTGCTCCTTCGCTGTCCTGCAATTGCACGCTAGCGCCCGGCTTACCGGTAACCAGCAGTTGGCCGGAGGCGTTGACATCACCCAGTTCGGGTTTCAACAACGGCGCGGTCAGCGCGGTGGTGGGTGGTGACTCGATGTTGTCCACGGTCTGGGTGACCGCCACAGGCTGCTCGCTCAGGGTCGTCGGCACTTGCAGTGAGCCCTGGCCTTGCGCGTCCAGCGTGACTGGCGTACCCACGGTGCTGCCTGTGCTGTCCTTCAACTGCACGGTGGCACCCGGTTTCCCCTGCACCAGGAGGGTGCCTTCCGGATCGATTGTGCCCACGACGGGGGTCAATACGGGGACGGTCAGCAAGTCGCTGGCGGGCGATGTGGCTGTACCCGACGTTTGCACGGCCTTCACGCTTTCGCCTGAGGTGTTTGCAGGCAACGTCAGCACGCCTTCGCCCTCGTCACTCAGGACGATTGGAGTACCGATCGGTTGGCCAGTGCTGTCTTGCAACTGCACGGTGGCACCTGGTTTGCCGGTAACCGTCAACCCGCCGGTGGCGGCGTTGACATCACCCAGCTCTGGCTTCAACAACGGCACGCTCTGTGGAGCGGTGGCCTGGGACTCGTTGTTGTTCACGGTCTGGGTGACCGCCACAGGCTGCTCGCTCAGGGTGGTCGGGATTTGCAACGTGCCTTTGCCGTCGGCGTCCAGGGTGACCGGAGTACCCACGGTTTTGCCCGTGCTGTCTTTCAACTGCACGGTCGCGCCTGGTTTGCCCGTCACTTCGAGGATGCCGGTTTGCGGGTCGATTGTGCCCACGGTAGGGGTCAATGTGGGGATGGCCAGCGTTGGGCTGGTCGGCGATGTGATGGTGTCCAACGTCTGCACAGCCTGCACGCTTTCGCCAGCGGTGTTTGCAGGCAGCGTCAACGTGCCGTTGCCCTGGGTGTCCAGGACGACAGGATTACCAATCGGGGCGCCAGTACTGTCTTGCAGCTGAACGCTGGCCCCTGGCTTGCCGATGACCGGCAACAGACCGGTGGCAGGATCGACAGGACCCAACTGTGGTGCCAGCAACGGCACGTCAAGGTTGGTTGTGAGCGGCGGGTTGGTGCCGTCATTGAGCACCACGCCGACCTTTTGGTCACTGGCATTGCCAGGCAGTGTGAGAGTGCCCTCGCCTTTATCGTCCAAAGTGACTGGTTTGCCAATTGGCTTGCCGTTTGCGTCCTGCGCCTGCACGGTCGCGCCTGGCTTGCCTGTGACTACTACGTTGCCGGTGGCTGGATCGACAGTGCCCAACTGCGGAGCCAGCAACGGTACTTCG
>NZ_JAOTNW010000021.1:0-104295 GCF_036346515.1 Pseudomonas sp. AM4(2022) | reverse complement strand
TTTATTGGTGCAAAGGAAGCGGGCAGGACATTGGAGCCACAATTGAGGGCGTGCAACAGCGAAGAGTCTCTGCGCAAGATTCTTGGGGCCACTGATAGGGCCAAGCTTGAGAAATGGATGTCGAGAGAGAAAACGGAAGCAGCACTTCTCATCGCCAAATCCAAGGAGACGGTCACACCGCCACCATATATGGCTGCGGCTGCGGCGTTCATTCATGGCTAAAAACTACCTGACCCTGGCAGTTGCGGGTGCTCGCAAGACTCAAGGCCTGGTGGAGCATTGCAAAGCATTAGCAGCCGATCGCAAAGTTCTGCTCATCACCTTCGCCCAGGCCAATCAGATCGAGTTGCGCGAGCGCGTAAGGCGGTATGCCGGAGACCGACCCGGCTTGGAAGTCTCTGGCTGGTTCAGCTTTTTGCTGCGTCATTTCGTCAAACCCTTCGTCCCATTCGCATTCCCCGGCAAGCGCTGCAGGGGCTTCAATTTCGAAGGTGATCCAGGACGATATGCCAGCGGTGAGAATCGATTTTTCGATTCGTCGGACAGTGTGTATGCGAAGGAATTAGCACGCTTGGCCCACCAACTGATTGGCCAAAGCGGCGGGGCCTTGATTCAACGCCTCGAATGCCTTTACGACGAAATACTCATCGACGAGGTTCAGGATCTTTCAGGTTACGACTGGGACATCCTGGAGGCGCTGTTCGGCACACGCATTGAGATACGGCTCGTCGGGGACGTCCGGCAGGCAGTCTTGTCCACCAATCCTCGTGGTCAAATGAAGAAGGCCTTTGCCTACTCGAAATCCATTGCATGGTTCAAAAAACAGCAGAAAGCAGGCCGCCTGGAAATCAACTACAGCTCTATCACGTGGAGGTGCTGCCAGACAATAGCTACCTTTTCCGACACCATCTTCGAGGCAATCTGGGAGTTTCCGGAAACGACCTCACAGAATCACTCGATCACACCCCACGACGGCGTTTTCCTCGTGAAGAAGACTCACGTCCGTCAGTACGTTGAGACATTCCAACCCCAGTGCCTGCGCAACAGCATTCGCTCGGGGACGGAGTTCGACCTCAACTACATGAACTTTGGGGTATCCAAAGGGCAAACCTTCAACCGCGTGCTGATTTATCCAACCGAACCTATCGGCAAGTTCATCAGCAAAGGGGAGTATCTCTTGCCCCTATCCGCAGCCGATTTTTATGTAGCGGTCACACGGGCCGAGCAAAGTGTGGCGATTGTCTTGGATAAGCCAGGGGCCTCACAGATCCCCTATTGGCATCCAACTGTCGCCGCTGAGTAATTGCATGGACTTGACCACCCATTTGAATTCGACTTGACCAGTCGTTTGCGTCGGATTTGACCAGCCCGCTGGCCGACCCTGATCGGCCAAAAGCAGCCGCTCGACGACTTAATGGCGAAATGCTAACTTCAGGCTAATGTTTGGCTGTCTCCTCTGTTTCGGGCGCTCCGTCGAGCGACACTGGCCCAGGTTAGATATGCAAGCAATTGCAATCGACGCATAGCATTTGTCGGCCGGCGTCGCGATCTAGCAACCATAAGGAGGCAGTAATGTCCAGCTGGTATGACATTAAAATTCAAGGATTCGAAGTATTTAGCAACTCTAGTCAGTGTTTCTCGGAGTGGTATTTCCAAAAATCCGATCGTATAACTAGGGAAGGGAATGAAGCTAACATTGGTACTAAGCGGTATTTATATGTGACCGACGCAGCGACGGCCCGTCGTCGACTAGCGCTCCAAGGGTGCGACAGACGTCTCCTAGAATCGGAGTATGAGCGAGCCATTATAGATATTGAGAAAGAATTTGAATTTGCAACAGAATACTACCCGGACGACGTAGCCACTCTTCGCAACGCAATTACCGGAATGACGTTAGACGACTGGTTATCCAAATTAAAAGTCATCGTAAATGAGGAGCTAGATCGACGCGCTCTACATGATAACTATCAGCACACGGATGCGGCAATAAACTATTTGACTAGTGTTGGCAAATGGAACAGCGATAATCGATATACTTCTTTCCCTTGCATTACTCCCGACTGCTACACGCTCGCAGTGTTAGAAGTTACTCCTGACGACGCCGAAGTGATAATGGACTGCACAGACTGCGTCAAGGCAGGATCTATAGCTGCGTTCGATACGTATATCGAGTACCTTCAGCCGCGCACATACCTTTATGAAATTTTTAAAACTTCGATACATGAAATAGAAAACATTGTGCACACGGTCGAAGTAAATAATACACTTGCAAAGCTTCTGTTTGCAGGTGTTATCACCGCGCTTGAAACATATCTATCAGACACAATGAGAAAATTAATATTTAATAATCAAGCAGTAATCCGAAGGTATGTTGAATTTGAAGATTCGTTTCAGAAAAAAATCAAGATTAGTGAGATATACCTGACGCTTGAAAAGCTTGAAAAAGATGTGTCGGCATTACTCGACAAGACCAGCTTTCACAACATCGAAGAAACATCAAAACTATATCAAAACGTTTTGATTGTAAACTTCCCTAGAGAAGAAACACTAGAACTAAAGAAAGCTGTTGAGATCCGGCACGATATCGTCCACAGAAATGGCAAAACTTTTAAAGGCGAGTATCGCAATATAACAGAGCAAAACGTTATTGCTCTTATATCGTCGATTGTTTCATTCCTGGAAAAAATTGACGATCAAATCCGAAACAACTTGCTTTTCTACGAAAATGATAATGAAAGCGACTGGAGCCCAAACCCGAGATTCCAAATTATTGTGATGTGACTGCTTTTAGCTTCGCAGCAATCACCCACGTAAGGGCCACAGTCACTGAACCCAAGGCCATGAATCGGCCCTATACGCTCTTCATCCAGGCACTTGCGCACTGCTGCCCGAAGCACCGTCTCGTCACCCATGGAGTTCGCGGACATGATGCCAGACTTCAGCGAAGCGGGTGTATCGATCAAACAGCTGCGATCGAAATCGGACAAAGGGACTGCCACAACTGATGACGACCAGCACCGCCGTGACCCAATGCGCGACTAGTCGCGTCACCGGGATAAACTCAAAGCCCCAGGTCTGCCGCAAAACGCTGGTCGCGGATTGAAGCAGGGGCATGCCCATCGATGATCAGCTTCTGCTGCAGATGGCGTACGAGATGCCAAGCCAGAGGTTCGCGGATCTCCAAGCAACCTTGGATCTGATGGAAACTATTGGAGCGCTGTGTAACAAGGGCCTCTCGAAGCGCTATAAAGCCATCAACGCCGATGACCGACCTGTGAACACGGATAGGATTATTCAGCCCAGGACGACGCTCGTAGACGCTTAAAAGCGATCGAAGGATTACAGGGAGATCATCCCCATAGGCTTCGCAGGCAAGAGACCAGAGCTGACCATCAGACAGTGGGGTCATAGAATCCGATGTCGGGCTCGCATTATCCATAAATTGGCAACATAGCCCCAAGCGCGGCCAGAATTCAGATGCACCCTGTAAACCAATTTTTTAACGTGTTAACCGCCGAGGTTTACAGATCAAAAATTTAGTTTACAGATCCGAATTTTCGAAGCGCGCAGTAGGTCGCCAAGTGCGAATTGTGATCGCCTACGACCTCGCCCAGCAGGTACATTGGCCATGTCGATCGTTTCTGCCTCTAAGCCATACCAGTCACCGGTTTCAGTCAGAAATGCATCGCTGCGGCGAGTGTAGTTAGATTCCGAGTGCCGAACGACGGCTATTCAACGAGAGATCATTCACGATGGCTGTAAAGGGTTTGAAAATTCGTACGGCAGTAATCACCGACGCAGAAGCCATCCAGCGCATTTATGCTCCCATTGTTCTAAATACAGCGATCTCATTCGAAGAGACCCCGCCAAGCGTTGAGGAAATTGCTCAGCGGATAGCGACGACACTTCAGACATATCCCTACCTAGTGGCTGAAGAGGATGGCGAGATCAAGGGCTACGCCTACGCAAGCCAGCACAGGGCTCGTCCGGCCTACCGATGGGCTGTTGACGTGACGGTGTACATAGCAGAGTCAGCTCGCCGTCAGGGTGTTGGCCGTGAACTCTATGAGACCTTGCTTCCGATTCTTGATAAGCAGAGATTTCGCGCAGCGTACGCCGGAATTGCGCAGCCCAATGAAGGAAGTGTGGGCCTGCATGAGTCGCTGGGGTTCGTCCAAATCGGCACATATCCGGAGGTAGGCTTCAAGCTTGGAAAATGGCACGACGTCGGCTACTGGCGGCTCGGGCTGTGTCCGGCAACTCCTCCACTGGAGCCTATTCTCTTTCCTGAGCTTGAAGTCGCATCACAGTAGGCACACTCGATTTGCGTCGCGAGACATCAGGGTTCGCTAGTGAGATAGCTTTGGACTTGGTTGACTACATCCCGAGCGGTGCGGGTTACTCCGATCAATGTCGCAGAGGCGAGCCCTGTCCAATCGCCGTAACCCACCAGCCACAAATTGGGTGACGCAACACTTCGATTTTCGTCCACAGCCACTTTACCGTCCAGGCCTACAACGCCCAGGCTGCTCAGGTGGTCGAGCGCGGGAGAAAATCCCGTGCACCAGATGACAACGTCCACCTTTGTTTCGTCTCCTGATGACCACACAACGCCTGTCGAAGTGAAGTGCGTGAATGGCCGTACTGCGCTCAATACACCGCGTTCACGAGCGTCTTTCACCGATGACACCATTACGATGTCGCCCAACCCTCCAGCGGGCTGCTCAGGCTCCACACCATCCTGTTGCGCCTTCAATCGAGCAGTAGCTCGTTCGAACAGGACGCGCCCATCAACCTCATCAGGTAGAAACTTTGGGACTTCTTGAGTTACCCAGGTTGCCTGAGCCACTTTGGAAACCTCGGCGTAAATCTGGGCTCCCGAGTTGCCACCACCGACGACAAGGACAGTTTTCCCCTCAAACTCATCCGGCCCAACGTAATGAGCGGAATGAAGCTGCTGCCCTAAAAACAACTCCTGTCCGGGATAGCTTGGGATAAATGGGCGGCTCCAGGTGCCTGTTGCACTGATAACCGCTTTGGCCTCCCAGGCTCTTCCCTCGGCGACAACCCGTAATCCGTCTTCGATTTTCTCGACACGGTTTACCCGCGTGGATCGGATGATGGGAAAGTCATATCGGCGTTCGTACTGAGTTAGATAGTCGACAACATCGTCCCGCCCAGGAGTCCCCTCGGATACTGCTGGCATGGGCCAGCCGGCAATAGAGCTCCAAGCAGACGGCGAGAATAGTCGGAGAGAATCCCACCCATGCCGCCAGGCCCCTCCCGGTGCTGACTCGGCGTCGAGTAATACATAGGAAAGGCCTGTACGCCTCAAGAAATAGGCTACGGTGAGCGCGGATTGGCCACCGCCAATGACCACTACATCAAATTTCGAGTTTTGATTCACCAGCGTCCCCCCAGGCCCATCTGCTTTACATCGGTTTAAACCCTGCGGCCATTCTCATCAATGACGACTTGTCCGTCTTCTTTGACGAAGCTGCCGCGCTGCTCTTGCGGCAGAAGGTCGAGGACTGCCTCTGACGGTCGACACAAGCGTGTACCCAAAGGCGTCACGACGATGGGGCGATTGATCAGGATAGGGTGAGCCATCATGGCATCGATGAGCTGTTCGTTCGTCAGCGATGCATCGCCCAATCCCAGCTCTTCGTACGGAGTGCCTTTGATACGCAAAAGAGCGCGCACCTCGATACCCATATCCTTGATCAATCTGACAAGCGTGGGGCGGTCAGGTGGGCTCTGTAGGTACTCGATAACAGTCGGCTCTTCTCCGCTGTTGCGGATCAGCTCCAAGGTGTTGCGAGAGGTGCCACATTGCGGGTTGTGATAGATCGTGATCTGGCTCATACAGTTTCCTCGCACTGACGTTAGATGGAGCGCTGGTTGACGCGTTTGGAAAGCTCTTCGGCGGACTCTTTACGCTCGGAGTACCGATCAACCAAGTAGTCCTGGCGACCCCGCAACAGCAGCGTGAACTTCATCAGCTCTTCCATCACGTCCACGAGTCGGTCGTAGTACGAGGACGGCTTCATACGACCTGCCTCGTCGAACTCGGTAAACGCCTTGGCCACCGAAGATTGGTTTGGGATGGTGAACATCCGCATCCATCGGCCCAGTACGCGCAGCTGATTGACCACGTTGAAAGATTGCGAGCCACCGCAGACCTGCATTACTGCAAGGGTCTTTCCTTGCGTAGGTCGAACTGCACCAATCGCAAGCGGAACCCAGTCGATCTGGGCCTTGAATACTGCGCTCATGGAGCCGTGCCGTTCAGGCGAACACCACACCTGTCCTTCAGACCATTGCATGAGTTCGCGCAATTCCGCCACTTTGGGATGGGTATCCGGAGCATCGTCCGGCAGCGGCAAACCCGAGGGATCGAAGATTTTGGTTTCGGCGCCAAACTCCTCCAACAAGCGGGCTGCTTCCTGAGTCACCAACCGGCTGAATGAGCGCTCTCGCGTTGATCCATACAGTAGAAGAATGCGCGGTCTATGGAGCGAAGGCGTACGCGGCTCCAGTTGTTCCAACGAAGGAATGTCGATCAGGTCGGCGTGGACGTTCGGCAATGTGTCTTGCATATAAACTCCTACAGCGGCGCCTGGTTGGGTGCCGCCTCGGTTGATCTTTAAAGCGAACCGATGCGGTTCAGTTCAGCTTTCAACTGGTCAGTGCTGATGGTCTTCAGTGGCAGCGCAAGAAATGCGCTCACGCGCTCGTGAATTTTGGCTAATGTGGTTTCAAACGCAGCGGTGATCTCGGCTTCCGACCCGCTAGCCTCAGACGGGTCGGCCAGCCCCCAATGCGCCTTCAAAGCTGGCCCGAAGAAGATTGGGCATGCCTCACCTGCAGCCCGGTCACAGACAGTGATCACGATGTCTGGCGGCGAGCCTTCAAAAGCGTCCGAAGCCTTGCTGCTTAAGCCCGCAGTAGAGATACCCGCCGCCTCCAGTGTCTGCAGTGCCCTTTGATTCACCCGGCCACTGGGAAAGCTTCCTGAACTGACAGCTTCTACGCCCTCGGGCGCCAAGTGGTTGAAAAGCGCCTCGGACAGAATGCTGCGGCAGCTGTTGTGGGTGCACATGAACAAGACTTTCATCAGAAGATTCCTTGATTCAGAAACTGAGGCGCAATGCCAGGGCAGACAAGGTGGCGACGAGGATAGGCAAGGTCAGCACGATCCCAGTCTTGAAGTAGTAACCCCAACTGATCTTGATGTCCTTCTTGGCCAGCACATGCAGCCACAGCAGCGTGGCCAGACTGCCAATTGGAGTGATCTTCGGGCCTAGATCGCAGCCAATGATGTTGGCGTACACCATTGCTTGCTGTACGACGCCATCAACTTCGGCGGCATGGATGGATAAGGCACCAACCAGAACCGTGGGCATGTTGTTCATGATCGAAGACAGCAATGCTGTTAGCAGCCCTGTACCCAGGGACGCGCCCCAAACGCCATAACCGGCGAACACGTTCAGGATCTGCGCGATGTGGTCGGTCAGGCCGGCGTTCTTCAGGCCATAGACGACCAGGTACATACCCAAAGAAAAAATCACTACTTGCCATGGGGCCTCTTTGAGCACCTTGCTTGTGTTGATGGCGTGACCACGAGCCGCGATGACATAGAGAATGAACGCACAGACCGCTGCAATGGCGCTGATTGGCACCCCCAACGGCTCAATGACAAAGAAGCCGATCAGGAGTAGTGCCAGCACCCACCAGCCGGCTACAAACGTGGCCCGGTCGTGGATTACCTCGTCCGGATTGTTCAGTTGGTTGAGGTCATAGGTCTTTGGTAAATCTTTGCGGAAAAACCACAGCAGCATGGCTAATGTCGCTGCCACGCTGACGATGTTTACCGGCACCATGATCGAAGCATATTCGTTG
The DNA here is from genome assembly GCF_036346515.1 of Pseudomonas sp. AM4(2022). Lineage (NCBI taxonomy): Bacteria > Pseudomonadati > Pseudomonadota > Gammaproteobacteria > Pseudomonadales > Pseudomonadaceae > Pseudomonas > Pseudomonas sp. AM4(2022). The sequence continues at coordinate 96,393 of NZ_JAOTNW010000021.1, read as the reverse complement.
AAGCCGATATCGAAGTAGTCGGCAGAAACGATGTTGACCAGGTTGGAAACCACCAGCGGTAAGCTCGCCGTGTCGGCGATAAAACCGGCTGCCATGACGAATGCCAAAGTAGCCGCAGGAGAAAAACGCAACGCCAGCAACATCGCGATCACAATGGGTGTGAGGATCAATGCTGCTCCGTCATTGGCGAACAGGGCCGACACCGCTGCGCCAAGCAGGACGATAAATGCGAACAGCTTGCGGGTGCTTCCGCCTCCCCATCGGGCCACATGCAGCGCAGCCCATTTAAAAAAGCCTGCCTCATCAAGCAGCAAACTGATGATGATGACCGCGATGAAAGTTCCGGTAGCATTCCAGACGATGCGCCAGACCTCGGGTATGTCTGCAAGAGTAACGACGCCTGCCAGCAACGCCACGATGGCACCCAACGTGGCACTCCAACCAACTCCGAGCCCTTTGGGCTGCCAGATGACGAGCACGATGGTGGCGATAAATATCAATACGGCAATCAGCATTTCGTTAATCCGGTTGGGCGTGAATCAGCTGCACACGGCCTGGTTGATCGGACGGTCGTTCATACCGCACAGGCGTTTAGTCTCGGTTTCCAGCCATTGCTGATTGGCGTCTACGACTTCTTTCAAAACCGCAGTTACCCACGCAGGCAAATCGGGGTTCAGGCGGTAGTACACCCACTGACCTTGCCGGCGATCCATCAACAAACCAGCAGAACGCAGCAGGGCCAAATGACGAGAAATCTTCGGCTGGTTCAGGTCGAGTGCCGCCGTCAGCTCGCAGACACACAGCTCGCCTTCGCTCACGACAAGCAGGGAAATTTTGGCTCGGGTGTCATCCGCCAAGCACTTGAATAACGTGGTGGGGTTCATGGGTTCTGTCATAGATCCTCCAGGTGTTTGGTCTTGACCAAAACGAAGAGCTTGATGCGCTCGTGGATGTCGTGGAGCGTGTGGCGAAATGCACCGGGATCATCGTTCGTTACTGGGTCAGGAAAGTCCCAGGCAATGACTTCACCTGCACTGGGCATTGGTAGGCACTCGCTGGCGGATTTATCGCAAAGAGTGATTACGTAATCGAATCGATCAGCTTGAAACTCGCTGATGGACTTGCTTCGCAGGCCCGTCGCATCGACTCCAACTGCCTCCAACGCCTGAATCGTGCGCGGATCAACCTCAGAGGGTTGGGATCCTCCGCTGAAGGCCTCGAAGCGCGGGTCGGTGTGACGCAGCAAAGCCTCTGCAAGCTGGGAGCGGGCTGAGTTGGCAACGCACACGAAAAGCACTTTGATAGCAGGGGTCATGACTAGACTCGATGCATATGGAAAATCGAATATACGCTTTGGCAGATATTCGGTAAAGCGAATATGATGACTACGGCTTCGGCTTGGGCCGTAACAGTCCATGCAAAGCAGCACAAAGGAGATGGAAGGATGGAGTGGGAGATGATGATCCAGGCAACGGAAATAGCCGGTGGGCAATGGCAGCGCTTTCGCGATGCACTGAAATCTGCTGACCTTCCATCAGACGATATTGATCTTCCGGGCCGAACCTTTTTTGAGTTCACGCTGGACAGTAAGACGGTCGCATGGGGAGGATTCGAAACGCATGGTACGGACGGGTTGCTGCGTTCCCTGGTCGTGGAGCCGGCATGCAGATCGAAAGGGGTTGGAGCTGAAATGCTTCGAGTCATTGAAGCGATAGCCGCCGGGCAGGGAATCGCTCGATTTCATTTGCTGACAACAACAGCACCAAGATTTTTTGAGCAGCAGGGCTACGCGCTACACCAGCGAGGCTCTGCGCCGCCTCTGATCTCACAGACGGAGCAGTTCAGGGGGCTTTGCCCTGGCTCGGCTTGCTACATGTGTAAGGCGTTACCATTCGTCAATGGCTGATAGTCTGCCCAACGATAGCCTGAGAGGCCAGATCGGAAAAATGTGGCAGTGAGGCTCGGCGCACAAGACCACGAATCGCACAGCTTCTGGTATGGCGCCCCCACTCGATAGAACGCAACGACAGGCTAGATGGGATTAGGCTCGTATGCCGTGGTCAAGTCGCATAAGCTCACATCCTTGTAGAATTGTTTGAGTTAATTGCTTCTCCATCGAGATGTTTTATGAGCGCTGATTTAACTGAAGAAGAAATGCGTCGTGCCTTGTTTGGTGAGGTTCCGCCTGAAGTGCAGATTTCTGCTCCTCCAGTTCTGGAGTCAGTGCCAAAGGTTGTGTTCACAAAACCGGTGGTTGCTCCAGCAGCCAAGAAGAAAGCGGCCAAATCGTTCACGCCCAGGCTGAGGGTCACGCTACGAGTGGGAAACGAATTTGAGGGGGAAGTGCACGAGTTGATTCACGAGGCCGATATCTTGAGCTCTCTACTTGCCGAACATGATGCAGTGAAGGCGGCTAGGAAAAAGTACAAGTACGTGGACGTGGTTTCGGTCAAACCGATGTAGTCGCTCCCGAGCTCGCTAATCAGTCAGGGCATTTATGAGTGCCCTCAGCGCTGCGGGTAGATTACTTGTTTGGACTGTCACATCCATCCCGATAGCGCTGAGTATCCTGTGGATGACCTTTTACTACTCATCCCCGTCGAGAGGCTGTCGCCGGACTTGACTGTAGCCCGGCTTGAGGTTGGTCGGGGTATGTAGTTCGACAACCCGCTAATCAGTAGCCAAAAGTTTTTTAACTTCGGCAATGATGGAGTCAATGTTGAATGGCTTCTCCAACACAGCATCAAACAGATCCGATCTCTGCATACCGATGTGTGCCTGAGCACCGCTCATCAGGATGATCGGCAATTGACTAGCCGAAGGCAAAGCTCGAACGGCAGTGGCGAATTCCAGGCCGTCCATGACCGGCATCATAAAGTCGGTAATGATCAAAGCAGGCCGCTCTCTATCGAGCACTTCAAGCCCTTTCTGACCGTTGCTGGCCGTCACCACCATGAACCCCTCATCCTCCAGCGCGAAACTGAGAATATCAGCGATCAAATACTCGTCGTCGACGACCAAGATGGTGGTCATGTTAAATTCAACCCGCACGAAGGCTTAAGATTTTGAACCGGGCAATGTCTCAGTCGGGACTGAAGGTTCATGTCTTGAGGCCTTTTTCAGGAAAACATCTTGATCACGGATGACGACCTCAAAACGCGTAGGGTCGTAAGAGCTGTCTCGTACTTTAAGAATGGAAAGCGTCCTGCTTAGTTCAGAGTGATTCTCAGAGAACCGCATCAGAACCAAATTGTCGACGATGCTGGAGAGGTCAGAGTTCGGTGCGCTGACCTCTGAGCCAAACAGATCGCGCATTTCCCAGGATGCAAATACCGTAACGCCTCTGGATCGTAGTTCGTTCATCAGAGCACTGAAGAAGTCAGTAATCCGCGCTGGATTTGTCGTGACTCGCGTCATGCCGCTCAGGCTATCGATGAATAGACGTTTGATGCCCTTTTCTTCAACGATGCTCAGCAGTCGGGCGCCAAGCCCATCTAGGAGACCCTCTGTGGTGGGCTGCCAGGCAATGCTCAACGCGCCGCTATCTTCCATGCCTTTGATATCGATACCCAGTGATTGGCCTTTGAGCCGCAGCCGTTGTGGGCTTTCGTAGAAACCAAAATGAAGGCCCGGCGCTTCCACAGTCGACTCGGCCAGGAACTTAAAGCCCAGAGTCGTCTTTCCGATCCCAGAAGGGCCTATGACCAGAGATACACTGGAGCTGTGCAGACCTCCGCCTAATATGTCGTCCAGTGATTTGATGCCACTGGCGATACGCGTCATGTCAGCGCTGTCGGGAGAAGACGGGTGGCTGTAGAGACTTTCGAGTCGCGGGTAAACCACCAAGCCCTTGTCGGTAATTTCACACTCGTGAAGACCGGTCATGGCTCCGCTGCCGCGAGTTTTGCGCAGCTGAATTCGACGCACTGAGCGAGTGCCATATAGCTCTTCGCCCATCTCTATGACGCCATCAACCATGGTGTGCTCAGGACTGCCGTCGTCAAGGCGGGAGCTGGTAAGAAACAGCACCGTGCAACCAGCAAAAGCGGCATGCCCTTGCAGTTCAGAAATGAATTTCTTGGTGTCGATGTGTGAATCAGCTTTTGAGCGCGCATTGAGCAAACCGTCTACCACCATCACTGTGGCTTTCTGACGGCTTATCTCGCGTCGAAGCAGTTTCACAACTTCATCCAAACCTTCGTTTTCCAGCGTGTCAAACGCGCTGACAAACTGAATTTCGGCGCCTACTTTGGAAGAGTCGAAAAAGCTCAGCGTAGAAAGGAACTGAAAGAGACGGTCATGCGATTCGGCCAGCAGCGTGGCGACCAGAACCCGGCCTCCATTGCTCGCATGATGGAACCCAAGCTGGTTCGCTAGGATCGTTTTTCCAGACCCTGGGCGCCCTTGGATTATGTATGAAGAGCCTGCTACCAGTCCGCCCTTGAGCAGAGCGTCGAGCCCTTCGATTCCACTTTCGAGGCGTTTTAGCTTTTCCACAATGCGACCCTGATCTGAAAACAGGCTGTTTAAGCCGAGTGGACGGAATGCTAACGCCATTTTCGTTCTAGAGCCATTGGGCCTAGAGCATGGTTGGCTAAGAAAGTTATCCGTCCGAACCAAGGCAGTCTTTTACTCAAACTTCATCCAGTTAACTCTCTTGTGAAATCAACCTTGCTAGCAGATGACCCTCTGATCTTGCAGTGATTCAAATGCAGCAGCCGGCTGCGTGCATTTACCTCAAACATGCCTGATGCGTACCACGTGCCTGGATTGCTTAGAACCGCTTGAAGCATTGCTGGTCGCTGCTATAGGATGAAGAAAGGAGATGGCATTCCTCCTTTAACCGCCTTCGTGCTGATGATGCCTACGTGAACCCTGGACAGGGTGCGTAGGTGCGTCTCCCTGTCCCCCATTTTAGGACAGGCTATGATCTTACCCTCCGACTTTCCTTTTTCTTTCGGCGCGAGCCGCTTGCCAGTTAGTCCACTCAGGTCTGATGAGGTGGGCTCGCCATGCTGAAGTCATTAATGGTCATCGCCGTTGGCGCTTCACTTGGAGCCTGGTTGCGCTGGATATTGGGCATGAAACTGAATGCTCTGTTTCCTACGATTCCTCCAGGTACTGTGGTCGCGAACATGGTTGGGGGCTACATCATCGGCCTGGCCATCGCCTTCTTGGCCGCTTCTCCTACCCTCAGTCCAGAGTGGCGTCTCCTGATCATCACGGGTTTCTGTGGTGGGCTTACCACCTTCTCTACATTTTCAGCCGAAACGGTTGCCTTGATTCAGGAGGGCAGACTGGTCTGGGCGCTTGGCTCAATTTCGTTGCACGTTGCAGGCTCGTTAGCGATGACCGCTGCCGGGCTTCTGTCCTACCAAATGATTGGTACTCGCTGAGGAGATAGAAATGAAAGGCTATATGGTCGTTTTCTTCACCCAACAAAACCGTCGTTATCAGGGAAAGATGCTAGGCGGGGCTGGGTAGATGACTTGGCCAGACGCATACAGAGCAACGACAGGCTAAATGGGATTAGGCTCGTATGCCGTGATCAAGCCGCATAAGTTCGTCATGGATAATTGTGAATCCCATAGGTGTGTACAGCACCCAGCAGGGTGCCTGACGGCCTGTACCTACCACAGATCTTACAAGCCATCGCTGCGCCTTCTTTCGGCTTCCAAACACTTCAAACGCGATTGAGAAGACCTGCTCGTAACGCGCCCGACAGCAACGATGTCTAGCACTCCAGCAGCCGATTGGGGAGCGAACGCATTGCCCGACAATCTTAAGCGCATTCATGCTTTACCCTCTTGTGATACTGGTCTGGTCGCCCCTCGTACACTGTGCAGGGGCATCCCGGCCCCTGTACAACGGCTTCAACACTTCAGCGATTGTGCCGGACAGCCATGATCTGCACGCATGCGGTCTAGACACACTCATTGTCCTGGCTTGGCTGTTGATTGAAGTCATAGTGGTGTGCATCGGAGCGACCCTGATACACATCCGGGGCTACCAGCGCGCTTTCAAACCTCGTTCTAGGCATAAGCCTCCCCACCCACTGACCGTTCGTACGCATGGACAGGGCCACCTCGTGGCGCGGCCCTTTAGCTCAGACGCAACGCTTACCATCGAATTGAGGATCTGCTAGCAGCTACGTATCACTCAGCACTGATTGTGCAAAATGGGAAAGATTGGAAGCCCCGCCTCCATTCCTGCGCAACAGGTAACCCTTGATACCGACCAGGGCAGGCCCATCCCGATCACACCTTTCTGAGTCGCCAATCATGACGATCCGTCTCTTACCACTGAGCTCATTTTCTGGCCGGACATTAAGCAGATCGCAGGTGTGCTGGTAGATGCCGGCTTGCGGTTTCATAACACCAATGCGATAGCTGAAACCATAGGCCCCAAGGTGCGGGAAAATCCTTTCCACTACGGGGCCGTAGGCCATTGCCAGATTTGAACATACGGCCAGTCTCACCCCTGCAGCTTGCAGTAGCCCAACGGCCTCAACCGCGTCTGGATAAGGCTGAATGCTTGCCAGCTCTTCCTCCAAGCATTGATCAAGAAATGCGAGTTGGGTGGGCGAGATCTTGATACCAAAGGCCAGCGCAGCCTCGCTTAGAGAAAGGCAACGGGTCATGATCGTTCGAATGTCATCAGCGCGAGGCAAGCGGCCTTGGCGTCGCCCCTCTCGAAGCAACTGTCGAAACGGATGTGTCGGCTGCTGTATCTCTACCAGCGTTCCGAAGGCGTCAAAGATTACGGCACAGGTCTTCATCTGAGTTTCCTTCGCTGGTCACCGTCAGCGAGACAGCCAGCCACTCTAACGATAATCAAGTTCAACAACCAAAAAACCAAGCTACCGAAGAGTAACGCCAAATTTTGAAAATTCATCCACCAGCGTTTTTCGACCCAGCATTTTCGGAAGCTTGAAGACGTTCCTGTACCCATACCACAAAAACATAGGAATAATGACAAGCCCAACTCCAAAGGTTGCCGTTGCAGCAATAATCCCAGCTGGAACCGCTGCTAGCGAAATAACCACACCCTTTACCAAAGTCGACCTTGCAATAATTCGCAGATCATCCAAGTCGCACTCAACTTTCCCACCAGCCTTCTCAAAAGCGACAACAATTATCGATTTCTTTGAGGCATGCTTATAGTACCAAGTTCGCGGAACATCAGTCGCCAAAGCACCATGTTTCACAAGGTACTTCAGCATCACAACCTCTTTGAAATAGAGAGTAGCGCCGTGCTCATCTTCATATCTAACACGTCGATAGAGAGCGTCTAGATCACCGCTCCCTTGAGCATCATAGTTCTTAACAGTCAATGTCAGTTTCTTTAACTCGGACATGCTTCTTCCCTTAAACACACATTAACTATTAATGGATTAGATGACGGTGGGGCCTAATTAAGTAGGCTGAGACAGCGGCCTCGACAACGCGGGGGCACTCAAGCGGCGGCAGGCAATCGGCTGACCATGACGTAATGATCGTTGCCTGACACTGTCCGCAATAACGCCATGCCTTCGACCTCCGCTATCACCTCACTAGGGGGTGTGACAATTGTCATCCCATCAACCAGTTGCCCTGAAAGATCGCCATACACATACGCAACGAAACGATCGCCAACTTCAGCTGCATCTACCAAGTACGCGTCCACTAGCGCACCCCAATCATGGGCCTGCGCAATCGCCAACTTAGCTGACACCAGACTGGGCAGTCGTATTACGCCCTCAACCATCCAGCCCTGGGAATTCAGACAACTCATGGATTCTCCATCACGTTCGAATTTGAAACCTACTCACTTACTGAAAAAGCTAAACGACGGCAGCCCAATCAGTCTTCATACACTGACAACTAGGTCTGGCCGAAAGCCAGTTTCTTCGGTGGGATAACCACGAGGATTACTCACAAACCGGACGCCATTAACAACCTCATCCACAGCTTCGTGGGTATGGCCAAAGATCCATAGATCGATCTTGAAATCCATCAGGCCATCCCAATTGTTTCCATAGGCTGCTCGCAAGTGAGGATCGGCTCCTTGGTCACTCACGAACTTCATAAGGGGCGGATGGTGAGTCACAACTACACGCTTACCGTTGAATGGCAGCGACAGCTGAGCCTCTAACCACTCCTTCGTCTCTCGATTTCTCGCGATCAGGTCATCAGGGCGCAAACGCCGATACTGTTCACCAACACGGATAGCGCGAAAGTCATTCAATGAGTCACGAGCACACCAAGAAGCAGCTACTGGGTCTCCGGTTGCGGCCAGGCTTGTCCAAGCCGTAGCACAGAGAAACTGCACATCGCCGTACTCTAAAACCTGATTTTCCAAGACGTGGACGTGCTCCTCAGCAGCGTCAAGCAGCTTGCTGTGGGTTCGATCTATATTGCCGCTGTAGTGCTCATGATTGCCCATGGCATATACGACAGGGGTGCTGAAGGTCAGGCTGGCCCATCTGGCCCCCCTGGACTTCACGTGGATGTCGCCGGCTAATACGACCACGTCACAGTCCACCACAGGGGGGACGAAATCGGCGAACTCACAATGTAAATCAGACAGTATGTGAAGCTTCATCCCTAGCCTGCTGACGTCGACTTTCTAATAAATTGATCACTCCCTGGCCGGTCGCCCGGACGCGGCGAGGCTGTCATCTGTAGGCCCACGATAAACGATGAGCGCCATTATTGCCAGCTTTCGATATTTATCGACGCATGGCGCTGTGGCCCTATTCTTCGTTTTGAGCGCTCAGCATGCAGAACGAGATAGCAGCAATAGTCCGAGCTCTGCGCGACCTTAGAGGATCGGCCCAGGAGGAGCTCGCCGAGATCAGTTCCCAAGCCAATCTGTCGCGATTGGAGCAAGGGAAAACGCAGGTCTCTTTGGTCAAGCTGAGCAAGATCGCGCTGGCCCTAGATTTCGACCTCGTGGCTCTGGTCGCACTGTGTCAGGCCCTCCAAGATGGGTCATCACCTATCGATGTCATGGCGAAGGCTTCGCAGGATTTGGAGGGCTTCATAGCCCTGGGAGGCTTGCAGGGCCTGAAGAAGCACTGGGACGCTGGTGAAGGGCTGGTAAAGCGCACGCGAGGCAAACCCAGCAGTCCAGACCGAATCCGAGCTGTGCTAGAGCTCAAGGCCAGTGGCATGTCGAAGGCGGAGGTGAGTCGAGCGCTGGGTTTGCCTGAAGCGACTGTCAGGCGTTACTGGCTCAAAGAACTGCCTGGCTAGAAAGGGAGTTGTGGGGTACCCATGCCCATTCGATGCCGCACAACCCTACATAGCCAATGCCTCAGCCTCCAATAGAGCTCAAGGCGATATTGAAAGTCAGCTCGTGCTTGTCAGCATCTAAGGCCCGGATGGTGAAGGCGCGCCCAACCTGGTGATGTGTTTTGGACGGCAGGAACACTTTGACCCACTGTGCCGGGAGGAGAGGCCTGAGGCCGAAGAGCCCATCCCCGCTCACCACCACCCTGCGCATCAAGGGCGTCGGCGCACTGATCGACTTGACCTTTATGGGAATGGATGGGCTGCTCGTCAGCGGCAAAATTTTCATTGTGACCTACCACCAGGACACGCTGAACGAAACAGCCGAGGACTTCAGAACACGCGGTATCTGGTTCAGGAAGAACAGGGCCAGGCTGGCCGGGCGTTGCGCCGCAATGGTTGCCATCGTGCCGTCGGAAGACCAGCGCCAGGCCTTTGCCGTAGACATGGAGAAGCAATCGCGTGGTTTGGGGGTGCGCTAGTGTGCGCTGGAGAGTTTCGATGCAGCCTGGGCGGCGACAGCCCGTTTTGTCTAGGATGTCGCCGACAAGCCCGGCACTCTCGCTCGCCTTCCGGAGAAGAACGTGGCCTTTAATTGATGGCCGGGGAGTATGTGTAGGAGATGCCGTTAAACTTGAAAAGGTCGTACGGGCGGATGTTATTGTGGTAGTCGGCCACCATATGCTTCAACTCTTCCCGCCCATCGAGGAATACAAAGTTCGTGGAGCCCTCATCGGGCTTGCGCCGGACTTCAAGATCGCGCAACGCCTCGCCATTGTCTTTGAAGGTGAGCTCGCTCGACCACCCGTTACCGTCCGCATCGCTTTGTGCCGTTATTATGAAGAGCAGGCGAGTGAAGGTGTCGCCCAGCTTCGCAAGAATAGTTGATGCTTCAACACACCAACCTTGGTGCATGTCCCCATCTCGGAAAATCACGGCGTACCGCTCACCCGAGATGAGCTGAACGCTAGCCTGAGGCGGCTCACCCCAAACGCCTCCCCGGAAGACGGCGATGTCTTCTGTAATCAGGTTCCACCCTTTTGCAACTTTCTCGAATTCGAAAATGCTCACGTGCGGGGCACATGCGTGGTAGTCATGCCCTTCCGTCTTCGTGTAAAACAAAACGACCATCCCTTCCCCACGATTGCTGTAAGGCAAGGAATACTGATCAATGACGTTGTGCTCCAGCGGCAATTCCAGGTCAGGATCGTAGCCATTCCAATCCGCCGCGTTCAGATGCTGCATGCACAGCTCAATCGCCCGCTGGCGATTCCAACGCCCTGGAATGTCACACTCTGGCTCAGAGTTAGGCGGCGTCGACTCTACTGGCGGGTGATTATGGTAGGTGGTGTTGTAGCTGACGTTGACGTTGCCCGTGTTATTCGCCACTACCGGGCTTTGATTGCCAGAAGTCGAGTGAGACGCAGCCTCTTCACGTGCTCCCGTCGCCTCACTACCGGCTTTGGCCCCAGCCCTCTTGACGAATTTCTTCACTCCCAGCAGAGCTCCGCCTAGCGCGAGCACGCCGCTCGTAATACCAGCAATATTGTCCCAATCTGGCAGGCTTCCTATCTCAAACATCGCGTGCTTCCCATAGCTGTAATCGGTGGGGAGGAAACACGACATGACCTAGCGTCAGCCGGGGTGACCCAAGTGCCCTCATCGGAGCTGCATATATAGCATTGACGCGCCTAGTTCAACCTTTTCGCCGCATCTGCTACTGGATCGGCAGCGAAGCGGTCAGCCGCCAATAAGGCTGGGGATTACTTGAACACTCATGACCTTCGGGGCTTGGCTTTAGCTGTCGCTTCTGCGATTAAAGGATTGTCGGGCCAAAAGTGCTTTGGATATCTACCTTTGAGGTCTTTCTTGACTTCCACATAGGTACTCCGCCAGAAGTTGGCAAGATCTTGGGTGACCTGTACAGGCCTCCGAGCCGGCGACAACAAATGCAGTGTCAGGGCCTGTTTCCCCCGAGCAATCCGAGGCGTTTCGGTCAGCCCGAACAACTCCTGTAGTCGCACAGCAAGGATTGGCGGGTACTCTGAATAATCAATGCGGATGTTCGAACCAGAAGGTACTTGAATCGTCTGCGGCGCTTGAACCTCTAAATCCTGTGGGAGCGGCCAAGGCAGAAGGTTTCTAACTATCGAAGACAGATCCAGCTGGCTGAACTGGCTGAGCCTCGTGATTTTTCTCAGATACGGCGTGAGCCACTCCTCCAGCGTGTCCAGGAGGTTGTTATCGCTTAGATCAGGCCACTTGGTTTCTGCCTGCCCATTTTGAAGATCGAGCTGACGCAGCAGATCGACCCGCGCTTGCCACTGCCGCAGCTCAGGGTTCCAAGGCAGGAGCTCAATGCCTTTCCGCCTCACCAGGTTGACCAAGGCAAGCGAACGGGTTTGCTCATCAAGATTTAGCAGAGGTGTTGTGGACAGCACCAACTGACCCACCTTCAACTGCCGCTCAGCCTTGAGTACTCCTTCCCTCTCGTCCCAGTCGACCTCATCGACAGACCTCACAAGGTAAGCCAGCTCGTCATCGAACAGGGCCGGATCAAGGTCACTTGCCAGGTAGATTCGCTCCTCACGCTGCCCTTGCCGGCTACCCAGGTCGGCCACTACCAGCCACTCGTGCTTGGTGAGAGCATCAGGCTCTGAGAACACGGCAGCCCGCCCGTTGGAGAGACGGTACTCGGATGCACTTGCACGCCTCTGGAGGCCAATTCGGTCAGGGTACGCGAACGCCAGTAGGCATCCCACCCATCGCGGGTGATCGAGCTCGCAAACCGGGATGGAGGCCTTCCCACGCAGGTGGGATCGGTACTGCCGAGCAGAATGCTTCACTCTCTGGAATGAGCCACCACCTCGACGTAAGTGCTGCTCGCCAGACAAAGCACTCAGCCTGGTGTGAAGGTCGGCACCTGCTCCACGCAGGATGTCCTTCTCACCAAGCAGCGCTGCGATATTGCACGCAAGGTCATCCAGCCCCATCGCGCTGCCTTTGATGAGCATGTGAGCGATCCGTGGATGCGCTGAGAACTCACTCATGGCCGAACCATGCGGTGTTATCTGACCAGCATCGTCGAGTGCGCCCAGGCGCTTCAGCAGATCTCTGGCTTGCCCAAAAGGGGCGGATGGAGGTTGATCTAGCCAAGTCATATCTTCCGGCTTCATTCCCCACCGGGCCAGCTGGAGTGCTAGGGCTGCGAGATCTGCCTGCAGGATCTCAGGGGTGCTGTAGCCCGCCATTTGCTCGTGCTGCGACTCCGACCAGAGGCGATAGCAAACACCTGGCTCCAAACGCCCCGCCCTCCCCGCTCGCTGAGTAGCGCTGGCCTTCGAAATACGCTGCGTGTCGAGTCGGGTCATCCCGCTGCGAGGATCAAACTTCGGCACTCGCTCAAGACCACTGTCCACAACCACCCTGACGCCTTCGATGGTCAAGCTGGTCTCAGCGATGTTGGTGGCCAGTACAATCTTTCGAGAGCCCTTCGGTGCGGGGTCTATGGCAGCTCGCTGCGCGTTCAGATCGAGGTCACCGTACAGCGGGCATACGATCACCTCGCAACGGCTGCTCAACTGCTCTTTGAGGGTCTCTGCCACCCGCCGAATTTCTGCTTGCCCAGGAAGAAAAACCAGAACGCTTCCGGACTGTTCGTTGATGGCGGCCAAGCAGGTGTCCGTGACTCGTGCATCGATTCGCTCGCCCGGCTGATAGGGGCTACCCCAAACCTTCGAGACCGGATACATCCGCCCTTCGCTGGTGACCACAGGCGCATCATTCAGCACCTTTGAAAGGCGAGCGCCTTCCAGGGTGGCGGACATCAGGAGCAGTTTCAGCGGAGACTCATCGCGCAGCAATTCGCGGCCACTCAGGCATAGAGCCAGTGCAAGGTCTGAGTCGAGGTTACGCAGGTGGTACTCATCGAAGATGACTATACCCACACCATCCAAGGCAGGATCATCTTGTAGCCGGCGAGCAAGGATCCCCTCCGTGACGACCTCGATCTTGGTGCGCGGGCCCACCCTACTCTCTAGGCGAATCCGATACCCAACCGTCTCACCTACTTTCTCACCCAGCTCGTTCGCCATACGCTCGGCTGCAGCTCGCGCAGCAAGCCGGCGAGGCTCAAGCATGATGATGGTTTGACCCTGAAGCCAAGGCTCATCTAACAAGGCGAGCGGTACGCGGGTGGTTTTACCCGCGCCGGGTGGTGCCTGGAGCACCACTTCATCACGCTCGCTCAGAGCTTTCAGAAGGGCCGGCAAAGCGGAATTGATTGGCAACGAACTCATGTGTACTCCTGCAACATGAGCGGCAGTATACGCTCACTCAGTTGCAGGATCGCAGGCCGACTAAGTCAGCTGAGAAACTGTGGTGAAGCTACCCAAGCTCTTCCAAACCTCGGGCAAGCATTGCCCTATACCCTGCACGGTCCTGAATGAACGGAGAAAAGGCTATGGCCCAACCATTCCTCGAAACCATTTTCTGACACATTAGCCAAGGCCATACCAACCGAGCGCACATCATCAAACCAGGCTTTGCTTGTCCCTGAACCCAGATTTTCATGCACGTAAGGCGTGTCATCTTTTACCGCCGTCCACCGCTTGAACGAAGCACGTCTCACTTGGCATGGGACGCATCGACCGCAGTATTTTTACCCAAAACGCTGGAATCGTCCCAACTGTTGGATGCAATGGCATGCAGCTTCAGCAGATCCTGGTTACGACACTCGGCCAACATTTCTACTTTCGTCTTCAAAGCATAAGGGTTGTGGATGCGTACATTGATGTCGGCAACGTTGAAAATCGCTTGCAGCCGCCCGAGATGGCGTCAACGGCGGATTGATCGCGATGAAACCGTTCTCGCAAATATACAGCGGCACCGTTTCGCCACGATGGTAACTATCAAGTGAAGTTGCTACTGCCAGTCCGAACGCGAGGAAGATGATCGAGCGTGCCCTCTGGGAGGGCTCTTGCGCACCGGGAGATCGGGTGACGTGGTTAAGTCCGATCCTGGATAGCCCGAGGCTCTGGGCAAAGTGATCCTGTTTTTCCCCACCCCCCGAACAGTCTGGCTGACGGCGTAGGGCTTCACGCCTTGTGCAACTAGATCAATGGAACCTATCAGGCTATCGAGGCCAAGCCCCTGAGACCCCGATGGAAATGGGACGGCCATTTGCGGAGTATATGATCTCGGCAACCGCATCGGCCACACCAGAGAAATTGAGGAAATCTGTTTCTGTCTCGTTATCTATCCACATAGCAACCCTCCCTGAAAGTCATGGCGTCAAGCGGTGGCAGTGACGCGCCATAGTAGCCCTCCAGCAGGGCAAAGGGCCACCATATCGAGGAGGGCCCCGCGCCTCTGCATTGATGGGGAGCATCGCTCAGTTGCTTTCAGCGGGCGAGCGTCAACCAAGAGCAGTAGTTTGAGATCGAAAGGAGCTGCGAAAATGATTTTCTCTGCTAAACCTCATGGTGAGATTTTCCTGAACGGACAACGACGGACAAGCGACTGTAACCGCCACTTGCACTAAAGGCTGTTCATACATACAGTGTAAGTGTGCTGGCGAATTCAAACGAGATTGACCTTTCGGCAATTCTGAAGGCCAAAGTAAAAGAACTCGTATAAGCTTTGCCGCCCACAAACACTCGTTCGTCCATGCCCGATATACGTCGCCTTCGCGACAGGTAGGATTCACATGAGCAAGCGCCATCCCAATCTGAGGCTCACGTCGCCTCGATGCACCTACTGCGGCGCCATATGGCACCCGGCAGAAGGTATCGATGCACTCGCAACATATTGCCCTAATTGCTCGGATCAGCGTCGAGCCGCCGCTCAGGATCATTTCCAACTCAAGCCATTGAGCGCTGCCGACTTTGTCAACGGTTATCTGCTGCCCCGGCGTCTGCGCAGCGCAGCTGGCTAAGAGCACTCGTTAGCGGGAGAAGTAGGTTTCCAGCTCCCGGTCAACCTTCTTGCGAGGTATGACGCCTTGCGATTGGCCGAGTGTCATTTTGCGTCCCGTCCCTACAGGCTCGCTCCAGGCCTTCCACTCATGACGCCGCTCAGAATGCAGATTCCACTCCACGAAGTTCAGGCGCTTGGGGGACTGTAGCTCCCATCGCACCAATTCCGGGGTTACATTTGTTTCCCAGGGTTGGTCGATCGGGAGACCCGAAATGGCATTCAGGACGTCGCCGGTAGTGGCGTAGCGGGCAGCAGAGTCATCTGCAAGCATCTTACGGATTACGCGGCGCCATGGTTTGGGGATGTGTGGTAACCAACGCAGGCGATCTGCGAGCCCGCCATTGCGCACAATGTCTACAGGCGCCTCGTTCTGAAGGATGTACCAGGTCTCCCCATGAAGCAGCCGGAAAAGCGTCATACCCAGAGCCCAAATGTCGCTCTTGACGCTGGTTCCGCCCCCCTGCCAAACCTCGAACGCGATGTGATCCGCATAACCCGCAGCGGAGCCATAGCCCAGCAGCAAATCATCTGTCACTAGCCCGAAGTCACCGAGCTTCGCCAAGCCCGTGTGATCGAGCAAGATGTTGCCCGGTTTGATGTCCCGGTGAAGCATGCCACGCCCATGCAACGCGTCCAGGCCGATCAGGACATCGGTCGCAATCTTATGCACACGAGCCAAAGGTAGTGGGCTTTGCTCGTAAAGGGGCTGCAACGATCCGCCAGGGCAGTAAGCCATCGTGAATCGGATGCTGTCTTGCAGCTCCTCAATTCCGTACACCTGAACTACGTTTCGATGAGAGGCGCTCGAAAGGTGCTTGGCCTCAACCAAAAAACCCTCCCTAATCGCCTTCCACTCAGCATCATCATGCTCGGGCTTTCGGGCCAGCACTTTAACCGCGACATCTCCGTGGACGCCGCACTTGCCCAGGAACACCTCGCCGAAGTGACCGTTGCCCAGCTTCTTGATGATTTCGAGTTCCGGTACGACGCTGCTCATGGCCGGTTCCTGTGGGCGACTACCAACATGGCGGCCTCGCGGCTTCCCTTGCGAAGCTTGGCCCCGTTGAGCTGCTGCTCCCAGAAAGGATCGTCCTTGAGGATCTCGTCAACCTTGCGCTTGTAAGTTCTGGATATCCAGGCCTTGTCCATGACACGGATCTCACAGGCAGACGCAGCGGCGCACATGATCACACCCCTCAGCTCAGCTCCATCCAAGAGACCACCCTTTGCTGCGCTGCCCTGCGGCAATGCACTAGCTTTGATGACGACCTGATTCACGCCGTTCTGCTGGATGTATGACACGCAGCGATGGAACAGCGTTTCATACGCCTTCGGGCGATCTCCTGCCGCTAGTTTCCAGGTGTCGTCCTTGATCAGGACGAGCGGTTCATCCGAGTCGTCCGGGATCGTGGTATCCACTACGGTTACATCACTCGCACTGACTACCAGTCCTACGCAGCGTAAGGCCATATACTTTTCCTTGTGGAGGCAATTAAATATCACCCCATGGTATTACAGCGTTCGGCTTCGTCAATCACCCCTTCTCGGGGAAAAAACCCAGCCTAAGCTCGGATAAGTCGAAAATTGCCAGGTCGGACAGGAAGGGAGTCGCAGACGAGCTATGCGTCAGCACCTGCTGGTAAGGCTCTGGACGGTCGAGCAGCCGCGCCCGGTGAGGGTGTGAGAGAACGGTAGCCGGACTGGCTACACGGAAAACAATTACGGAACTGAATCTTGAACAACAGCACGCCAAGTTATCAAACCCTGCAAGCTGGGCTTGCTTCCATCGCTCGATCCATCGGCTCTTGGGTCAAAAAAGTGTTCCTGGGCACCTGCCTGCTCGTTGGCACCAGTTACGGATCCATGATCATCGCGCTGCTGAGCATTGGGAGCGCAGCCATGATTTCCGTTATGAGCGGCAACATTAAAGACGAGTACACCTCCACTCACACACTGGAGCAGTTTTTCGAGACAGAGTACCTATGGCCATCGATCATGTTGTCGATCTTCGCCGTGATCGCCGTTTTCTTGCGTGAAGTAGGGGTTGTCACCTCCACCCGAAAAAAAGAAAAGGAACTGCAAGATCGCCTGACGACCATGCCGCCCAAGCAGTTTCTGGCGGCCTACAGCGATGCTGTAATCGACATTCGGTTCTTATTTGAGAGCCAAGCGCAGGATGACTCCCAGCCGATGACCAAACAGAGCTTGGCGAGTGATATCCGCGTGGTGCTCACTAAGATACTCGTGTTGGCACAAAACTGGGACAGCGCTCCTACCGAGACATATCGGGCCAACGTAATGATGGTGGAGCTGGACAAAGATGCCATTCGTAGGAACTTCTCGCAGCAAGTCAACGAAAGCCCGTTCTTCTTGTTCAGCTCAAACATTGATGCTCGCCTGGATAACGCCGACGGCATACTTCACATCACCGACCTAGAACTGTCCACCTCCGTAGGTAACCAGGATCTTGCCGCTCCAGATAACGACATCCGTCCGATCTGCTTCCCCTTCAAAGTCGACGCGAATGATCATGCAAAGTCGCAACCTAATCTGCCAGGCGGGCCGGTAGCTGTCTCCACCAATGAGTCACAGTATATTCAAGACTCCCGCACGCATTTCAAAGACTGGCTGGAAGACGAGGCGCGGCAAAACCCTCACGTGACCGAACACTACAAAACGACGATTGGCAAGTACTACACCACGCACCGTTATGCAACGTCGATACTTTCCATTCCGCTAGCGCTAGGCGACGACACCAAAACCCCAATTGGATGCCTAAACATCTATAACAACAAGGCAAATATTTTAATGGGCGACAGCCGCAATGCACAATTTGTCCAGCTATTGCAACCGATTTGCGCGTATTTGCATGATATGATATTATTATACCGTGCATTTATTGACATGGAGGCTAGTGAAAATGACTGAACTTGCCGTAGCTAAAGTTGCCGCCGAAGAGACCGGTGACGCTAAAGTGAGCGCCTCCGCTGCTTTGAAGCACAAAGCATTCGCAAAGATTTACAGTGGCCGGATGTCTCGCGATGAGCTCAGGGCTTCTATGTTGGCCAAGGCTAAAGATGTAGTTGAAAAGGGCATTGGAACCCTTGATCTCGTTACAGTAGTCGAGCACCGCTAGGGGCTCAGCCGCTACCACTTGAAAGCCACCGCAAGGTGGCTTTATTGTTTCTGCAATGCACTGCATCTGAGCCGTACTTCCAGGCGGAATCTAGGCTACAGACATCAGGTTAGGCCGCTCTGCAATTTGAGTTCTCGCATGTGCTCGAAAACTTGAGCAGTGACAAGCTCCCTGAAGTCATCCATGTAGATGATTTGCACACCGTAATGACCTACCGTGGCGGCAAAAGCCTCACCCAAAAAGAAAATTTTACTTCTATACTTTCTTACAATAGGAATAATGAAACTTTCACCCTGATGCTTTACCTTAATCAAAAAGCAAAGAAACTCCCCTACAAACTTTATTGCATTGCAATTGCTCCGCACCGCCAATTCATGATAGCGCGTAATCGGAGCGATAATGAAAGTCTGGTCATTGCAAGCTAGGTGCTCATCCTCGTCTTCGTCATATTTAATTTCCACGCTTCGGATCATCAGTTCATCTTCATCATACGCAGATTTCATCAAAAATTTGGGGAAGTCGATTTGAAGAATTCCTTCAGCGTCAATCTCAGCATCTGCGAAGGCGTAAACTACATCTGAAATCTTCTGGAACTGACCGCCGTAGTAAGCCAGTACCTCATAACCACCACCGCAGAGCATTTTGATAGTTTCAGACTCAAAGCGCCCCTCAAACTCACTGATCAAATGAAGGACGAACTGCCGAAGAGCCATGCAGGTTCCGAGAGCGACTACATCCCCTTCAGGAACATCAAAATTATCAGGAGAAAACTGCTCGAAGTACTCGACAATATACTTTCCACCACTTCCTCCAACCCACAGTTCAAAATGGTCATTCCCACCCCCAAATTCGGCATCAACATTTGAAATGCTAATTTCATCGCCCTCAATACTGAGTGCAATAATGCTGACCTCAGCTTTTCTCAGTAGCTTGTCTGCGAGAAACGCCTCGATGAAACGTTTACCTGAGAGTTGAGGATCCACCTTGATAAGTTGATCAATCAATCGTCCAACAGCCTGGATATCATTGACATTGCCAGCAAAAGCTACAGCAAAGCGCTCATTCACCAGCAAAATCTTCTGGCATAGCCCCATCACTACACGGTCATTTAATCCAGGCTCACCATCTTTGGCGTGGAACGACGGGATTGGAGAAGAGTTCATCCACATATCGGGGCTAGTGAGGAGAATATCCGCTTGCAGGAACGCACCGACTTTCAGCTTGTAACCCGCGATCATAGTCATGTTCGAATCCTTAGGAGTGAGAAGCGGGCTACGGTACATCTCCCTCTGCCTGGGACAAAACCGTTTTAACGGCAGAACACTGCACTCTCGGGGCTGCCGACGATCAGGTGGTTCTCCGATCAATTGCATCGTTCGAGGGTGCTGCAGGGGTATTGGGGACTGGCGTGCGTAGCTGTGGGGAAATGACGTTCAGTCGCCTTGAGGGCGAGCATAGCGGGAGGATATGAGCCGGTTTCGAGACCGTGGCGACTGCGGTAGGTGACATTGAGATCACGCCGAGGTTTGTCATAGGGTGAAACTTCAACGAGGGGCCAGGGACTTGCCTGGAAGGAGCTCACTTTTGGCAGGAGAATGCCCTGAGCTTTGACAAGATTTCAGGGTATTTCGGTGAATGTGGCAAAACGTGGAATTCGTCGAAGATCAACAGGCCCACGCCGTCCAGCGCCGGGTCGTCCTGCAGGCGGCGGGTGAGGATACCTTCGGTGACCACCTCGATGCGCGTGTTGGGGCCGACTTTACTGTCCAACCGAATGCGGTAGCCCACGGTCTCACCGACCTTTTCACCCAGCTCACTGGCCAGCCGCTCGGCAGCAGCACGGGCGGCCAGGCGCCGGGGTTCGAGCATCAGGATGGTTTGCCCGGCGAGCCAGGGCTCATTCAACAAAGCCAAGGGCACCCGCGTGGTTTTACCGGCGCCGGGGGGCGCTTCCAGCACGGCTTCATGGCGATGCGCCAAGGCGTCACGCAGGGCGGGTAAAACATCATCGATCGGCAACGAATTCATACTGGCTCCAAAGCAGAGCGGCGAGTATAACGGCGAACTGCATAATCCCATTGGGAACAGAGTCAGATGTGGGAGCGGGCTTGCTCGCGAATGCGGTGGGTCAGCGACATATCGGATGGCTGATACACCGCTTTCGCGAGCAAGCCCGCTCCCACATTTGGACATCATCGCCTTGTGGACTGGCTTATAGTCACCCTTAAATCTGTTCAGGAGACTTTTTCATGCGTATCGCTTCCCGTGTCATCGGCGGTGTACTCGCCGTTACCCTGCTGAGCCAACTCACCGCCTGCGGGTCGATTTTCTACCCCGACCGCCGTGGCCAGATCGACGGCAAGATCGACCCGACCATCGCGGTACTTGATGCCCTCGGCCTGTTGTTTTATGTGATCCCCGGCCTGATCGCCTTCGGTGTCGACTTCGCCACGGGCGCCATTTACTTCGAACCGGGCAAGACCGCTCAGGTCGCCCCCGAGAAACTGCACGAAGCCATCGGCGCCGACGGCACGGTCGATAACGCCAAGCTGCAAAGCATCATCCAGAAAGAAACCGGCCGCACCTTGCCGCTGGACGACCCACGCCTGATCCAGTTCAAGGGCAGCGTGCAGCAACTGGCGGCCCTGGGCCTGCAGCCTGCCGCGTAAGGACAGCTCATGACCAGCAGCCCCGAACACGCAAGGCTTCTGCGCCTGGCCACCCGCGCCTCGGTGGGCGTGGCCTGTGTGTTGATTGTGACCAAGGCCATCGCCTGGTGGCTCAGCGGCTCGGTGAGCATGCTCGCCGGGTTGACCGACTCACTGCTCGACGGCGTCACTTCGCTGTTGAATTTGCTGGCAGTGCATTACGCCCTGCGCCCGGCCGATGATGATCACCGGTATGGGCATGGCAAGGCGGAGTCGCTGGCGGGGATGGCGCAGGCCTTGTTTATCGCCGGCAGTGCGGTGCTGATTGCGCTCCAGGCGTATGAACGGCTCAAGCACCCAGAGCCTGTTGGCGCACCGTGGTTGAGTATCGGCGTGATTATCTTGTCGCTGGCGCTGACCGTGGCCCTGCTGATGCTGCAACACCGCGTGGTGCGCGAGACCGGCTCCAACGCGGTGCGTGCCGACTCGCTGCATTACCGCTCAGACTTGCTGCTCAATGGCAGCATCCTGATTGCGCTGGTGTTGGCAGGTTTTGGCTTTCATCAGGTTGATGCCTGGTTTGGCCTGGGGATCGCCGCCTACATTCTGTGGAGCGCGATCCAGATCGCCAGGGAAAGCTTTGCGGTGTTGATGGACGAAGAGCTACCGCCGGATGTCAGCCAGCACATGCTGGAACTGGCCCGCGGCGTGCCCGGCGTACTGGGTGCCCACGACTTGCGCACGCGGGTTTCCGGCAACCACTGGTTTGTGCAGTTGCACTTGGAGTTACCGGGGGAATTGACCCTGTCGGTGGCCCACGGCATCAGCGACCAGGCCGCCGATGCCATTCACCGGGAATACCCGAAAGCCGAAGTGCTGGTGCACGCCGACCCACGGGAAGTGGTCACCGGCAACAAAACCTAGTACTGCACCTGATACCCCCGACTGCCCAGGCAGTTGCCCTGGGCCTGGCGGTAGGTTTGCACCACTGCAGGGTCGGGGGCGTAAGTCACGGTGCGGGGGTCGAAGCCACTTTGCTGCACCGCCCAGCGATAACAGTCGTAGCCGTCCTGCTGTACCTGGGCTGGCGATTGGCCGTTGGCCGGGTAAGCCACCACGTCATAACCGTTGCCTTGAGGCGTCGGCGGGGGTGATGGCACCTGCGTCGGTGGTTGTACCACCACGTATTGCTGGGTGCTTTGCTCGTAGGCGTAATAGGCGCCTGCGGCGAGGAACAACAGCGAGCCGCCTACCCACACTTCACGCGCGTAGTCCGGCAGGTAATGCACGCGAATGCCATAGGGCGGCGTCACCACTACGTAGCGAGGGCCTTGGGGCCGGTACCAGTAGCCACCCGAGAAGAAGTAATCCTGGCCACGGTAAGGCACGCGGTAATTGCGGTCGGGGAAACGGTCGATGACATAACCAGGGCGATGCTGCGGGCCTGGCCCCCAGCCATTGCCATGCCCGTCGGGGCGGCCTGGCCAGCGGTTATCACCGGGGCGATCGTTACCCGGACGCGAACCGGGGCCGCCGGCCTCCCAATGCCTGTTGTCATCGGGGCGTCTGGGAATATCACGGTAGTAACCCTGGCGCGGCTCCTGGGTCTGGCGCACGGTATCGGGCCGGCCCTGGATCGGCAGGTTATTGGAGGGTTGCGGTTGCGGTGCCGGTCGCCCCGGCTCATAACCCTGAGGCCGGCCTTGCCATTGGCCGCCCTCATGCTGGCCGCCACGCTCACCCTGCGGGTTTTGTGGGCGTGGCTGATTGTGCTCAGGCCGTTGCCCCTGGCCCGGTGAGTTATCGCGTTCGTCGGCCATCGCCTGGGAGCCGACGCTGACCACCAGCAAACCAACACCTGCCATACGCCAGATGCGCTTCATGCTTTTCCTCACTGCGGATTGGGGCTTGATCATGAGACTGGAAAAGCCTCACCCGGTTCTGAGACAGGTTATCAGTCACGAGAACTATTTTCTGAAGGCAAAACGCGCACAAAGAAAAAGGGGTGACCCGTCGGCCACCCCTTGAGAATTTCGTCCTGGCTCAACGCTTTTGACGTTGGCTCACCTCACGCCGTCTTGTGGACAGTGTGCAGCCTGGAGGCCGGCTCAACCCTGCTGGGGCGGCGGCCGCAACGGGCCTGATTGGGCGCGTTGCTGTGGACTGTTGTCCAGGCGGTGATTCTGTTGGTAATCATAGGCGTGCCGGGCGGACAGATGATTGCGAAGATTGCGTCAATAAACAGTGCTTGCGC
Source organism: Pseudomonas sp. AM4(2022) (assembly GCF_036346515.1). Lineage (NCBI taxonomy): Bacteria > Pseudomonadati > Pseudomonadota > Gammaproteobacteria > Pseudomonadales > Pseudomonadaceae > Pseudomonas > Pseudomonas sp. AM4(2022). The sequence continues at coordinate 73,107 of NZ_JAOTNW010000021.1, read as the reverse complement.
AATTTTTAACCCTTCATGGATAATTCACCGCAATAGTTACGACAAAGGCCAACCCAATGAGCAAGCTTGACCGATACGACCTGAGTATTCTGGCGGAATTGCAGCGCGACGCGAGGATCTCCAACCAGGAGCTGGCCGAACGCATCGGTCTGTCGCCTTCGCCCTGCTCACGCCGGGTCAAGCAATTGGAAGACGACGGCTACATCGCCCGCCAGGTCGCCCTGCTCGACCGCAAGATGCTCGGCCTGAGCCTCACTGCTTATGTATTGATCGGCATGGACCGTCACACGCCGGAACGCTTCGAGAATTTCGAAGCCGCCATCCGCACCCTGCCGCAAGTGCTGGAGTGCAGTTTGGTGACCGGGATGGATGCGGACTATCAACTGAAGGTGGTGGTGCCGGACATGGATCACTATCAGAAATTGCTGCTGGGGCACCTGACCCGCATTGAAGGGGTGACCAGCGTGCGTTCCAGCTTTGTGCTGAACCAGGTGCTCAACAGCACCGAACTGCCCCTGACCCACCTGCGCACCTGAGAGAAACGATGTTCAACTGTAGGAGCGAGCTTGCTCGCGAAAAACGTTAACGATAACGCGTGCTTGCTGAATGGACGCGGCGCCTGTGAGTTTTTCGCGAGCAAGCTCGCTCCTACAATGGCATCAGGGCAAGTCCCCTCCCACAGTTTGACCGTGCAGGACTCAGGTCAATGTTGCGTCTGTAACGCTGCCGTATACTGCTCGCTTGTCTTGTCGGAAGAGCCCCATGAACAACATCGACCCCGCCCTGTTTGAAGAATGGATGATGACCGGCCTGGTCACTATCCTGATCATTTTCATGGGCTTCATCGTCTGGGACCTGGCAAAGAAATCCAAGGCCGGGCGCTTTGGTTCGTTCATCCTGTTTTTCGTGCTGGGCCTGGGTGTGGCCGCGTTCATCATCAAGAGCGTGGTGATCGGTCTGATTGAATCCGGCGCCTTATAAGCGCGCCGGCACTGCCTTCCACTGGCCCTGATCCAGGCCGTCGATCGACCACTCACCAATACGCACGCGCACCAGGCGCAGTGTGGGCAAGCCGACTGCCGCGGTCATACGCCGTACCTGGCGGTTACGCCCTTCGCGAATCACCAATTCCAGCCAATGAGTGGGCACGCTTTTACGAAAACGCACCGGCGGGTTGCGCGGCCATAATGCCGGCTCATCCAGTTGCCGCGCCTCGGCCGGCAAGGTCATGCCGTCGTTGAGCTCCACGCCTTCGCGCAGGCGTTGCAGTTGCTCTTCGGTGGGCTCGCCTTCTACCTGTACCCAGTAGGTTTTCGCCAGCTTGTGCTTGGGGTCGGCAATCCGTGCCTGGAGCTGACCATCGTTGGTCAACAGCAGTAGGCCCTCGCTGTCCCGGTCCAGGCGCCCTGCCGGGTAAATGCCGGGGATATCAATAAAATCCTTGAGGGTCGCGCGCCCGCCTTCATCGCTGAACTGAGTCAGCACGTCGAAAGGTTTATTGAACAGGATCAACTTCGGCTCGGCCGGAGGCGCCTTGGCAACGCGGCGAGCGGCAGAGTGCGGTGGTTTCACGCCAGGGCGGCGCGAATCGGGACGGCTGGGACGGGACATGGCAAAGGAACATCTAACGGTCAGGACCGACAATGCTAGTGGCCTGACCGCTAAATGACCATCCCAACCGCTTAGCGGAACGGCGGCTCGTCGAAGCTGCGCAGTTTGCGCGAGTGCAAGGAGTTGAGTTCGGTGCGCAACAGGTCGACCGCCTCGATGCCGATCTTCAAGTGCTGGCTGACCGCACGCTCGTAGAACGCGTTGGCCGAACCCGGCAGCTTGATCTCGCTGTGCAAGGGTTTGTCCGATACGCACAACAAGGTGCCGTAAGGCACGCGCAAACGGTAACCCTGGGCGGCGATGGTGCCGCTTTCCATGTCCACGGCCACGGCGCGGGACAGGTTGATCAGCGGCCGCTCCTGGGCCCAGCGCAGTTCCCAGTTACGGTCGTCATAGGTCAGTACGGTGCCGGTGCGCAGGCGTTTTTTCAGCTCTTCGCCTTTTTCGCCAGTGACCTTGGCCGCCGCCTGCTGAAGCGCCATCTGCACCTCGGCCAGGGCTGGGATTGGGATGTTCGGCGGTACTACACGGTCCAGAATCCCGTCGCGACGCATATAGGCGTGGGCCAGTACGTAGTCGCCGATGGTCTGGGATTGGCGCAGGCCGCCGCAGTGGCCGATCATCAGCCAGCAATGCGGGCGTAGTACGGCCAGGTGGTCGGTGATGTTCTTGGCGTTGGACGGGCCCACGCCGATGTTCACCAGGGTCACGCCGTGGCCGTCAGTGGCCTGCAGGTGATACGCCGGCATCTGGTAGCGGTGCCAGACCACGCCGGCGGCAATGGCCGAGGCTTCGCCGTGGTCCATGCTCTTGTCGATCACCACGTTGCCGGGCAGCACCATGCGGATAAACCGCGGGTCGCTGCGCAGCTGCTCCAGGCCATGCAGGATGAACTGGTCCACGTAGCGGTGGTAGTTGGTCAGCAAGATCCACGGCTGCACATGGCGCCAGTCGCTGCCGGTGTAATGCACCAGGCGACGCAGGGAAAAGTCCACGCGGGCGGCATCGAACAGGGCCAGGGGCAGTGGGTCGGTGTTTTCCCAGTCGTACAGGCCATCGGCAATGCCGTCGGTGGCGGCGGACAGGTCGGTACTGGGGAATACACGGGCCAGGGTCGCGGCGGTGACGCCGGAGCCGGCCAGTTCATCGCCCTGCTCCACCACATAGGGGTACGGGATGTTCTGCTGGCTGACGCCCACTTCCACCGTCACGGTGAAGTCGTGCATCAGCGGCACCAGTTGCTCCAGCAGGTACTTACGGAACGCGGCCGGGTGGGTCACGGTGACGCTGTAGGTACCCGGCAGTTGCACCTTGGCATACGCCCGAGTGGTTTGGGGGACTTCACCGTGGCAGTGGTAGGTAAGGCGCAGTTCCGGGTAGCGAAACAATGCGCGCTGCTCGGAGTCGGGCTCGACGCGGTCCTTGAGGTATTGCTTGAGCGCTTGGTTGAGCGCGCCAGTCGCACGCTCATGCAGCGCCGCCAGCCGGTCCACGGCTTCTTCAGCGGTTTTAACGACAACAAAAGCTTCGGTCACGGTAAGCATCCTGTGTTCTGACTTGCAGGCCTTTATCTTGCCTGTATCCAGGCCTCACCGAAACCACAGGATTGGAATGCGGTAAATAATGTGGGAGCGGGCTTGCTCGCGAATGCGGTGGGTCAGTAACTGAATAGGTAACTGATACACCGCATTCGCGAGCAAGCCCGCTCCCACATTTGGATTGTGTTTATTCAGAGGGATTGCGGGGTTGAGCGGGCGACAATCGCTTGCACATCCACCCCACGCGGCAAGGTGCCATATACCCGCCCCGACGACTCACCCAACCGGCTGGCGATAAACCCATCGCTCACCGCCGCATTACCCGCCTCCAGCAGCAACTTGGCCTGCAACGCCAGGGCAATGTCCTCGGTCAGTTGCCGCGCCCGATACTGTATATCCTGGGTGTCCATGAACGCCGCCTTCAACTGCTCGATATGCCGCGCCAACTGCTTGTCGCCGTGGCCATCGCCCAGCTCCACGAACAGCGCTTCCAGTACTCCCGGCTCTTTGGACAGTGCACGCAATACGTCCAGGCACTGCACATTGCCGGAACCTTCCCACGTCGAATTCACCGGTGCCTCGCGGTAAAGGCGCGGCAGGATGCTGTCTTCTACATACCCGGCACCGCCCATGCATTCCGCGGCTTCGTTGATCATCGCGGGCGCGCGCTTGCAGATCCAATACTTGCCCACCGCCGTGACCAGCCGGGCGAACTTGGCTTCATGTTCATCATCAAGATGATCCAGGGCGCGCCCCATGCGCAGGCTCAAGGCCAGGGCCGCTTCGCTTTCCAGGGCCAGGTCGGCCAGTACGTTCTGCATCAGCGGCTGCTCGCTGAGCACGCGGCCACCCACCTGGCGATGGGCGCAGTGATGGCTGGCCTGGGTCAGCGCCTGGCGCATCAAGGCGCTGGAGCCGACCATGCAATCGAAGCGGGTCATGGCGACCATTTCGATGATGGTTGGAACGCCGCGGCCTTCTTCACCGACCATCCACGCCAGGGCGCCGCGAAATTCCACTTCGCTGGAGGCGTTGGAGCAGTTGCCGAGTTTGTTCTTCAAACGCTGGATATAGAACTCGTTGCGCGTGTCATCCGGGCGGTGCCGGGGCAGCAGGAAACAGGTCAGGCCCTTGTCGGTCTGGGCCAGGGTCAGAAAACCATCGCACATCGGTGCCGAGCAGAACCATTTATGCCCCACCAGTTCGTAGGCTTGGCCGGGGCCACCCGCGCCCACGGGGTAAGCACGGGTGGTGTTAGCACGTACGTCGGTGCCGCCCTGCTTCTCGGTCATGGCCATGCCGATAGTGGCGCCGGCCTTGTGCGCGATGCCGACATTGCGCGGGTCGTATTGGGTATTGAGCACTTTAGGCAGCCAGAGGTCCGCCAGCTCCGGTTGCAGGCGCAGGGCCGGAACGCAGGCGAAGGTCATGGTCAACGGGCAGCCGCTGCCGGCTTCGGCCTGGCTGTGCAGGTAGGTCATCGCCGCACGCGCCACATGGGCGCCAGCCTGCGGATGGGCCCACGGCAGCGACGGCAGGCCATGTTCGACGGCGGTGCGCATCAGCTCGTGATAAGCCGGGTGAAACTCCACCAGGTCGATGCGATGGCCATAACGGTCATGGCTGCTGAACACCGGTTTGTTCTGGTTGGCCAGGAACCCGGCTGCCATCAACGGCCCACCCGCCAGCGCGCCGTAGGCATCAATGCGCGCTTGGGCCCAGCCGGCGCCAAAGCGGCGTGACCATTCCTGCAGGGGCAAGTCGATGCGATACAGGTTGGTGCCGTCCAGGGACGGTGGCTGGTTGGTGACGTCGTGGGTTTCGGCAAACTGATGCAGGTTCATGACGGGCCTCCTGGAAAAAAGGCCGCATCGATTTCAGGCTGCCTGTAGGAGCGAGCTTGCTCGCGAAAAACCTGAGAGCAACGCGCTAACCCAGGAGGGGCGCGTTATCGTTGAGGTTCTTCGCGAGCAAGCTCGCTCCTACAAAAAAACACAGATCGATTGAGGCCGGTTTTTCCAGTTAAGCATCGCCATCGCGCTTAAAAAAGTGGCATACGCGCCGAATGTTCGGCGCTTTCACCCTCATCCGCGCACAGCACGCTACGCTCAAGCGCCGCCTGCAAGGCGTCGAAACGCACCGGCTTGGCCAGTCGGTCCGTCATGCCAATGCCATGGCAGCGCTCACGCTCCGGCCCATTGGGCGAAGTACTCAGGGCGATCACCGGCAATTCACCGCAGCCGGGCAATGCGCGAATCTGGCAGCACAACGAAAAGCCACCCTCTGGCACATCCAGCAGCACGGCGTCGAAGCTGTGCCCTTGCAATGCAGCGAGCGCCGCCGGGCCGCTCTCCACAGTTTTGACCCGATAACCGAGCTTGAGCAACATGCCACGCACCGCCAGTTGGCCCACGCTGTTGTCGTCCACCAGCAGCACCGTGCACGCCTGAGGCGTACGCTGTGCAGGCAGCGTTTGCGTGGCGGGCGTCACCTGCTGCGGCACCGCGCTGACGTCCACTTCCAACTGGAAGCGACTGCCTTTACGGGGCTCCGAATGATGGGTCAGGCGCCCGCCCAGCAGCTCGATCAACTGCCGGCAGATCGCCAGGCCAATGCCCAGGCCGCCGTACTCACGCGTCATCGAGCCATCGAGCTGGAAGAAACGCTGATACAGCGTAGCCTCATCGAGAAAGGCGAAGCCGATACCGGTGTCGGTGACGATAAAGCTCAGGTGCAAGGCGCCATTCCCTTGGGGCACGCCCACCACCCGCAAGCGCACCGCGCCGACGTGGGTGAATTTGAAGGCATTGTCGAGCAGGCAATCCAGGCACTGGAGCAGTTTGTCGGCATCGCCGATCAGTTGATCCGGCACCTCATCGGCCACATCAATGGAGAACGCCAGGCCTTTGCTCTGGGCGCTGCCGGTGAATTGCTGGCGCAAGGTATCGAGCGTGCCGCGCAGGCTGAACACTTGCGGCTGGGCCACCAGGCGACCGGCCTGTAACTCGGTGAGGGTGAGGATGCCGTTGACCATGCGCATCATGTCCCGCGCCGAGCCGGCGGCGGTTTGCTGGTACTGCGTCAGGTCATCGTCCAATGACACGGTTTGCATCAGCTCCAGCGAGCCGATCACACCGTTCATCGGCGTGCGCAATTCGTGGGTCAGGGTGGCAAGAAATTCGTCTTTGAGGCGGTTGCTGCGGGCCAGTTGCTGGTTGAGCGCTTCGAGTTTCTGGCTGGCATCGAGGAGAATCTGCGCCTGCTGTTCGCGCATGCCGTTGATGCGGTCGGCCAGGGCCAGGGACAACAACGCCACTTCAATGGCTGAGCCGAGCTGGCTGGCGTACATGGTGAGGAACACGTTAGGCAGGTAACCCAGCACCATCAAGGTATTGACCACCCCGCCGAGCAGGAAGGCCGACCAGGCGATGATGAAATAACGCGCCATGCGCTGCCCGCAATACCAGGCCTTGATAGCCGCCACGAAGATGGTCACGGTAAACACCAGCGCCAGCGCCGTGGCCAGGCGCAGGGCCACGGCGTAACTGGTCAACAACGCCAGCGCCATCACCAACCCACCACAGGCCGCCAGGGCCAGCAGGATACGGTTGAGCCAGCGGCTGTGCTGCGCGGTGTGCAGGAAACTGCGCGCGAACAGACTGCCGAACAAGGCCGCCGAGCCGATCAGGAACGGCACCGCCGCATTCGCCCACCATGGGTTGTTCGGCCAGAAGTACTCCACCGCGACGCCATTGACCGACAGCTGGTACAAGCCGAACGAAGCGATATAGAAGATGTAATAGAGATAGCTGGTGTCGCGCACGCTCAGGTAGATGAACAGGTTGTAGATCAGCATGCCCAGCAACACACCGTAGATGGCCCCCAGCACGTACAAGCGCAGCGGCTGCTCTTCCATGTAGGCGGTGCCGGCCCACAATGTCAGCGGTGCCTGGATCGAGCCTTGGCTTTGCAAGCGCAGGTAGACGGTTTGTTGCTGGTCGGGCAGGAAGTTGAGCTTGAACAGGTAGTTGCTCTGGCTCACCTCACGGCTGGAAAACGGCAACGCGCTGCCGGTGCGGGCGGTGAGGCGGTAGTGACCGGTGCCGTCGCGCTGATAAAGGTCCAGGCGATTGAGCGGCGGGTAGGCCAGCTCCAGAAACCAGGTGCGCGGTGCGCGGGGGTCGTCGGCGGTGTAATGCAGGTTGACCTTCAGCCAGAACACCGAGCGTGAATAACCGGCGTTAAGGGTGTCTTTATCGTGGGTCTTGAATTGGGCGGCATAGGCGGGGGAACTGACATCGGCGATGGTCAGGGCATCGGTTGGGTCTTCGAGCACTTGCATGACTCGGCCCAACGGGAGGCTTCGCGTGTCCTGGTTGAACTCGACGGCGCTGGCGAGCATCGGCAGCCCGCACAATAAAAAAATCAGCAAATAGCGCATAGAGCCCCAGCGTAGCCTGGTCCGGTTGTGTCAAAAGCCCCCCATTCCTTTTGAGAAGACGTACACCGGCAATACAGTAAGTTGTTTGGATGCACTTTAGCATAGCCAGTAAAAGCCATTAGCCACTGCAGGAACTTTTTTTAGGACGGCTCTAGGGCAATGCTTTCAGCTCATCTCAGTGCAGCGCTCAGCCACGGCAAATCGCGCCGCAGCGGCAAACTCATGCCATCGCCAGACAGCCACGCAAAAAGCGTTTGGTGGTAAGCTCGCGCACCATGAATATCTACTGCTCTCGCCCCGTTGTCCTCTGTCTCTCCGGCCACGACCCCAGTGGGGGCGCCGGCCTGCAGGCAGATATCGAAGCCCTGCTCGCCCAGGGTTGCCACGCGGCCCCGGCCGTCACCGCGTTGACCGTGCAAAACACTGTCAATGTCAGTGATTTCCGCGTGCTTGACCGTGAGTGGGTACTGGCCCAGGCCAATGCTGTGCTCGGCGACTCTGAAGTTGCGGCGGTCAAGCTGGGCATGCTCGGCTCCACCGCGATGGTCGACAACGTGGTCGAACTGCTGCAGGCGCACCCGCATTTGCCGGTGGTCTGCGACCCGGTGCTGCGCGCCGGCGGCGGCGGTAGCCTGGGCAAGGACGAGGTCGGCTATGCGATGCGCGAGCGGCTGCTGCCCCTGTCATTGATCGCCACCCCCAACTTGCCCGAAGCGCGCATCCTCGCGGAACTGCCCGACGGCAGCGCCGACGACTGCGCCGAGAAGCTGCTGCCGTACATCAAACACCTGCTGATCACCGGCGGCCATGGCGACGAGCACGAAGTGCACAACCGCCTGTACAGCCGCGATGGCACGCGCCAGACCTTTACCTGCCAGCGCTTGCCCGGCAGTTATCACGGTTCGGGTTGCACCTTGGCCAGTGCGCTGGCCGGGCGCATTGCCCAGGGCGAAGGCTTGGCCAGCGCCGTGCAAACGGCCCTCAACTACACGTGGCGTACCCTGCGTGATGCCGAACAACTCGGCCAGGGCCAGTTCGTGCCGCGCCGATTGCCGCTGGATTTCTGCTCGTAACTTATCGCTCGTCAGCAAGGGGTTTGCCCGATGAAACTACGCGGCCTTTACGCCATTACCGACAGCCAACTGTTGGCCGGCAAATTCCTCGCCTACGTCGAGGCGGCGCTGGACGGTGGCGTCACCCTGTTGCAGTACCGCGACAAAAGCAGCGACGAGGCACGGCGCCTGCGTGAAGCCGAAAAGCTGTACGAACTGTGCTCACGCTACAAGACCCAATTGATCATCAACGACGACGCCGAACTGGCCGCGCGCCTGGGCGTCGGCGTGCACCTGGGCCAGACCGACGGCCCGCTCACCTCGGCCCGGGCACTACTCGGCGCCAAGGCGATCATCGGCGCCACCTGCCACAGCCAGATCGAACTGGCCGAACAGGCCGCCAAAGAAGGCGCCAGCTACGTCGCCTTCGGCCGCTTCTTCAATTCCACGACCAAACCCGGCGCACCCGCCGCCACCGTTGACATGCTGGCCCAGGCCCGCAAGCGCCTGCACCTGCCGATCTGCGTGATCGGCGGCGTCACCCTGGAAAACGCCGAGCCGCTGGTAGCCCACGGGGCCGACCTGCTCGCCGTGGTCCACGGCCTGTTCGGTGCCGACAGCACCCAGGAAGTCACCCGCCGCGCCCGTGCGTTCAACGACCTTCTTAAATCTTCAGTTTAGAGAGCCCGATCATGTCCCGTTCCGAAACCCTGTTTGCCAACGCCCAGAAACACATCCCCGGTGGTGTGAACTCCCCCGTGCGTGCGTTCAAGAGCGTGGGCGGCACGCCGTTGTTCTTCAAGCATGCCGAAGGCGCCTACGTCACCGATGAAGACGACAAGCGCTATGTTGACTATGTCGGCTCCTGGGGCCCGATGATCCTCGGCCACAGCCATCCGGATGTGCTGGACGCGGTGCGCCAGCAACTGCAACACGGCTTGTCCTACGGCGCCCCGACCGCGATGGAAACCGAGATGGCCGACCTGGTCTGCTCGATCGTGCCGTCGATGGAAATGGTGCGCATGGTCAGCTCCGGCACCGAAGCCACCATGAGCGCGATCCGCCTGGCCCGCGGTTTCACCGGCCGCGACAACATCATCAAGTTCGAAGGCTGCTACCACGGCCACTCCGACAGCCTGCTGGTAAAAGCCGGCTCCGGCGCGCTGACCCAAGGCGTCCCCAATTCCGCTGGTGTGCCTGCGGCGTTCGCCAAGCACACCCTGACCTTGCCGTTCAACGACATCGCGGCCGTCGAGCAGATGCTTAGCGAAGTCGGCCAGGACGTTGCCTGCATCATCGTCGAGCCGGTTGCGGGCAACATGAACTGCGTTCCACCGGCCCCGGGTTTCCTGGAGGGCCTGCGCGAGCAGTGCGACAAGCATGGCGTGGTGCTGATTTTTGACGAAGTGATGACCGGTTTCCGTGTCGCCCTCGGTGGCGCCCAGGCTTACTACGGCGTCACGCCAGACCTGAGCACCTTCGGCAAGATCATCGGCGGCGGCATGCCGGTAGGCTGCTTCGGCGGCAAGCGCGAGATCATGCAACACATCGCCCCGCTCGGCCCGGTATACCAGGCAGGCACCTTGTCGGGTAACCCGCTGGCAATGGCCGCCGGCCTGACCACCCTGCGCCTGATTAGCCGCCCGGGCTTCCACGCCGAGCTGACCGACTACACCACGCGCCTGCTCGACGGCCTGCAACAGCGCGCCGATGCCGCCGGCATCCCATTTGTAACCACCCAGGCCGGTGGCATGTTCGGCCTGTACTTCAGCGGCGCCGACGATATCGTCACCTTCGATGACGTGATGGGCAGCGATGCCGAGCTGTTCAAGCGCTTCTTCCATCTGATGCTTGAAGGCGGCGTGTACCTGGCACCGAGCGCCTTTGAAGCTGGCTTCACTTCGATCGCCCATGGCGAAGCCGAACTGAAATTGACCCTGGATGCTGCCGAGCGCGCCTTCGCGGCCCTGAAATAAGTGACGGCAACCTCTGACGTTGCCCCTGGCAGCGTCAGATTTGCTACTTTGCTTACAGAGAATTCCTGGTTTTTTCGAGATTTGCCCTGCAATCCGGCAGATAACTTGCCCAAGCAGCAGAAAAACGAGTAAAGACTTTGTAAGCAGAGGCCTGCTTATTTCATAATGCGCGCTTATTGGACTCCCTCGAGGGTCCGCGCGCCCCGTCAGAGGTAAGTCGATTCCCATGAAACGCACCGGCCGCACCCTGGTTCTGGGCTGCCTGTTGCTCCTTCAACCGCTACTGGCACATGCCCAGGCCGGCGGCAACTCGTTGTTAATCCCAGCGATGGGTCGTTGCACCCTCAATACCCAGCCAGAGAGCCAGGCCGAAGCCCTGAGCGCGTGCCAGAAACAGGCCGAGGACGGGGATGCGCAGGCGCAATACGAGTTGGGCGAGTACTACCACGACAGCAAGAACCCGGCCGTTGACCTCAACAAAGCGTTGAGCTACTTCGAGAAAGCCTCGTTGCAGGGCCACGCCCAAGCGCAATACCAGTTGGGCAACATGTTCTTCAAAGGCGAAGGCGTGCCGGCCAACAACGTCCAGGCGTACATCGTGCTGAAAATGGCCGCGGTCAACGGCGCTGAAGACGCACTGGACACCGCCGACGAAGTCGCCGAGCACATGCAGCGCGATGAACTGGAAGTGGCGACCCAGGTGCTGGGGCAGATTTTCCGCAACTACCTGCAGGAATTGCAGAGCGCCGATGGGCGTTCGCCGTTCTCACCCCTTCCCTGATTTTTTTGTAGACCTCACATCGCTATCGCAGGCAAGCCAGCTCCCACATTCGACCGCGTTTCAATGTTGGAATGCAGTCAACTGTGGGAGCTGGCTTGCCTGCGATAGGCACACCTCGGTCTAAAGCCCTACTTCTCAGGCATCGGCATCGGAAACGGCATCACATTGCTCGTGCCCCGTGCTTCGCTGATCTTCGGCGTCCCCAGGCGCTCGACTTCATCGATGCGCACAATCGAATGCATCGGCACAAAGCTGCGCACCACGCCTTCGAACTGGGCCTTGAGCTTTTCTTCGCCCGGATCGACCACCAACTGGGTGCGCTCGCCAAAGACGAACTCTTCCACCTCCAGGAAGCCCCACAGATCGCTTTGATAGATCTGCTTGGCGTACATTTCGAACACCTGGCCCTGGTTGAGGAAAATCACCTTATAGATTGGAGCTTCACGTTTGGTCATGGTGGGCGAACAACACATGGGGATATAAAAGAGGGCGCGAACTATAGCATGGCACCCGATGCACAGCGCTAGGAACCAATGGGCATGCCCCCTATAATGCGCGGTTCTTTACCACCAGTTGACGATTCCCATGGCCAAGAAGCTTTACATCGAAACCCACGGTTGCCAGATGAACGAGTACGACAGCTCGCGCATGGTCGACTTGCTGGGCGAACACCAGGCCCTGGAAGTCACTGCCCGCGCCGAAGATGCCGACGTGATCCTGCTCAATACCTGCTCGATCCGCGAGCGGGCCCAGGACCGTGTGTATTCGCAGCTGGGCCGCTGGCGCGAATTGAAACTGGCCAACCCGGACATGGTGATTGCCGTCGGCGGTTGCGTGGCCAGCCAGGAAGGCGCCGCGATCCGCGACCGCGCGCCCTATGTCGATGTGGTGTTCGGCCCGCAAACCCTGCACCGCTTGCCCGAGATGATCGACGCCGCACGCATCACCAAGCTGCCGCAGGTTGACGTGTCGTTCCCCGAAATCGAAAAATTCGACCATCTGCCCGAACCGCGCATCGATGGGCCGAGCGCCTATGTGTCGGTGATGGAAGGCTGCAGCAAGTACTGCACCTTCTGCGTGGTGCCTTACACCCGCGGCGAAGAAGTCAGCCGGCCGTTTGACGATGTGCTGTCGGAAATCATCCACCTGGCTGAAAACGGCGTGCGCGAAGTGACCCTGCTGGGCCAGAACGTCAACGGCTACCGTGGCCAGACCGATGACGGCCGCCTGGCCGACCTGGCGGAATTGATCCGCGTGGTCGCCGCTGTCGATGGCATCGAGCGTATCCGCTACACCACCTCGCACCCGCTGGAGTTTTCCGACAGCCTGATCCAGGCCCACGCCGAAGTGCCAGAGCTGGTCAAACACCTGCACTTGCCGGTGCAATCGGGTTCGGACCGCATTCTGTCGGCGATGAAGCGCAACCACACCGCGCTGGAATACAAATCCAAACTGCGCAAACTGCGCGCTGCCGTGCCGGGCATCTGCATCAGTTCGGACTTTATCGTCGGCTTCCCGGGCGAAACCGAGAAAGACTTCCAGCAGACCATGAAGCTGATCGAAGACGTCGGTTTCGATTTCTCCTACTCGTTCGTCTACAGCCAGCGCCCAGGCACCCCGGCTGCCGACCTGCTGGACGAGACTCCTGAGGCTTTGAAAAAAGAGCGTTTGAACGCGCTGCAACATCGCCTCAATCAGCAGGGCTTTGAAATCAGCCGACAAATGGTCGGTTCGATCCAGCGCATTCTGGTGACCGATTACTCGAAGAAAGACCCGGGAGAATTGCAGGGGCGTACCGAGAACAACCGAATCGTCAACTTCCGCTGCGATAATCCTACGCTGATCGGCCAGTTTGCCGATGTGCACATTGATGCAGCGCAGCCACACTCATTGCGTGGCTCGTTGATCAACTGATCTCGCTGACCGGATGAAGATCAAGATGTGGGAGCTGGCTTTCCTTATGCCAGTCAGTTAAGGCTTTTTTGTAGGAGCGAGCTTGCTCGCGAAAAACTCACAGGCGCCGCGCTCATTCAGCAAACACGCATTATCGTTGACGTTTTTCGCGAGCAAGCTCGCTCCTACAGCTGGCAAGCCAGCTCCCACAGGGGTTCTTCAGGGTTATCGAGAGTGGAGCCAGGTTATTTAAGTGCTTTCGCACACCGGCGCCTGGCGTTATTCTCTCTCTCACCTCATCAGCCAAAGGGCGGCTAAAAGCAACCTTGAACGCACCCATAGCAGAACCCCATCGCTTTATCCTCGAGCCTTTTGAGGCTCGCCGTTTCGCCAACCTGTGCGGACAGTTCGACGAGCACCTGCGCCTGATCGAACAACGCCTGAGCATCGAGATCCGTAACCGCGGCAATCAGTTCGAGCTCATTGGTGAACCCCAACACACCACGTCTGCAGAAAACCTGCTGCGCCGTCTCTACCGCGAAACCAAGGGTAGCGAGCTGTCGCCGGAGACCGTGCACCTGTACCTGCAGGAATCGGCTGTGGAAGATCTGGCCAATAACCCGGTGGCCGAAGCCAGCGTGGCCTTGCGTACCAAAAAAGGCATGATTCGCCCACGCGGCTTGAATCAGCAGAAGTACGTCAAGGAAATCCTCGGCAACGACATCAACTTCGGCATCGGCCCGGCCGGTACCGGCAAGACCTACCTGGCGGTGGCCTGCGCCGTCGACGCCCTGGAGCGCGAGCAAGTGCGGCGCATCCTGCTGGTGCGCCCAGCGGTCGAGGCCGGCGAAAAACTCGGTTTCCTGCCCGGTGACCTGGCCCAGAAGATCGACCCGTACCTGCGCCCGCTCTACGACGCGCTGTACGAGATGCTCGGCTTTGAATACGTGGCCAAGCTGATCGAGCGCCAGGTGATCGAGATTGCCCCGCTGGCCTACATGCGGGGCCGTACGCTCAACAACAGCTTCATCATTCTCGACGAAAGCCAGAACACCACCGTCGAGCAGATGAAGATGTTCCTCACCCGTATCGGTTTCGGCTCTACTGCCGTGATTACGGGCGACATCACCCAGGTCGACCTGCCCAAGGGCACCAAGTCGGGCCTGGGCCAGGTGATCGAGGTGCTCAAGGACGTGCCGGGTATCAGCTTCACCCACTTCATGCCCAAGGACGTGGTGCGCCACCCGCTGGTGCAGCGCATTGTCGAGGCCTACGAGCGTTTCGAACACCGCGACGACGCGCCCGCCAAGGACGCTCGCCACGATGCTTGAGCTAGACCTGCAGCTGGCCACTGACGCGCCCGCCCCCAGCGAAGCTCAGTTCCGCCAATGGTGTGAACTGGCTTTACGCCAGCGCAGCGCCGACTCGGAGCTGACCATTCGTCTGGTGGACGAGGCCGAAGGCCGTGAGCTGAACCACACCTGGCGCCAGAAAGATTACGCGACCAACGTGCTGTCCTTCCCCGCCGACGTGCCCGACGAATTGCTGGATATCCCGCTGCTGGGGGACCTGGTGATCTGCGTCGCGGTGGTCGAGCGCGAAGCGGCGGAACAAGGCAAGGAACTTGAGGCCCATTGGGCCCATCTAGTCATCCACGGCTGCTTGCATCTCTTGGGTTACGACCATATAGACGATGACGAAGCCTGGGAAATGGAAGCACTGGAACGAACGTTGCTTGCAGAACTGGGTCACCGCGACCCTTATGCAGACGACGAAAGCTAATCAACACTCAACTGTCATATCAAAGGATTTAGAGTAATCGCTATGAGCGAAGACCGATCGAGCAACGGGCAGAAGTCATGGCTGGGTAAACTGACCCAGGCTTTTGCCCACGAGCCGAAAAACCGCCAGGAGCTCTTGGAGCTGCTGCGCGATGCACACCAGAACAAGTTGCTGGACAGCGAAGCGCTGGCCATCGTCGAGGGCGCCATCCAGGTGGCTGACCTGCAAGTACGTGACATCATGGTCCCGCGCTCGCAGATGATCAGCATCAAGGCGACCCAGACCCCACGGGAATTCCTCCCGGCCGTGATCGACTCGGCGCATTCGCGCTACCCGGTGATCGGTGAAAGCCATGACGACGTCATGGGCGTCCTGCTGGCCAAGGACTTGCTGCCGTTGATCCTCAAGGAGAACGGCGACAGCTTCAACATCAAGGACCTGCTGCGCCCGGCCACCTTCGTACCCGAGTCCAAGCGCCTGAATGTGCTGCTGCGCGAGTTCCGCGCCAACCACAATCACATGGCCATCGTGATTGACGAATACGGCGGCGTGGCCGGCCTGGTCACCATCGAGGACGTGCTGGAGCAGATCGTCGGCGACATCGAAGACGAGCACGACGTCGAAGAAGACAGCTACATCAAGCCGTTGCCCAGCGGTGATTTCCTGATCAAGGCGCTGACGCCCATCGAGAACTTCAACGAGTTCTTCGACAGCGAGTTCTCGGACGATGAGTTCGACACCGTCGGCGGCCTGGTGATGAGTGCGTTCGGGCACCTCCCCAAGCGTAATGAAACCACCGAGATCGGTGCGTATCGCTTCCGCATCCTCAATGCTGATAGCCGTCGCATCCACCTGATCCGTTTGACACCCATCGCCCGCTAAGGACTGACATGCGCCGTCTCACCTCACCCGGCTGGCCCGGTAATTTGCTGGCCGTGGTGGCCGGCGCCATCACAACCCTGGCGCTGGCGCCGTTCGATATCTGGCCGTTGGCGCTGGTGGCGGTCGGCCTGTTCTATATCGGCCTGCGGGAGCTGACACCCCGCCAGGCCCTGGGCCGTGGCTGGTGTTTCGGCTTCGGCCTGTTTGGTGCCGGCACCAGTTGGATCTACTACAGCATCCACCACTTCGGCGGCGCTTCGGTGCTGCTGGCGGGGTTCCTGATGCTGCTGTTCACCGCCGCCATCGCCTGGTTCTTTGCCCTGCCCGCCTGGCTGTGGGCGCGCTGGTTGCGCCGTAATGAAGCACCGCTGGCGGATGCATTGACGTTCGCCGCGTTGTGGGTCGGCCAGGAAGCCTTTCGTGGCTGGTTCCTTACGGGTTTCCCGTGGCTGTACTCCGGTTACAGTCAACTCGACGGGCCGCTGACCGGCCTAGCGCCAGTGGGCGGAATGTGGCTGATTTCCTTCGCCCTCGCACTCAGCGCCGCATTGCTGTGCAACCTGCCGCGCCTGCTGGCCAGCAAGCGCAATGCCTTCATCGGTGCGGGCCTGTTACTGCTGGTTGCGCCCTGGGCGATTGGCCTGGCGCTCAAGCATCACGCCTGGACATCGCCGTCTGGCGCGCCGCTGAGCGTGGCCGCGATCCAGGGCAACGTCGAGCAAAGCATGAAGTGGGACCCGGACCAGCTCAATGCACAGTTGGCGCTGTACCGCGACATGAGCCTGAGTTCCAAGCGTGTCGACCTGCTGGTCTGGCCGGAAACCGCCGTGCCGGTGCTCAAGGAGTCCGTGGAGGGCTACTTGGGCATGATGGGCAAGTTCGCCGCCGACCGGGACACCGCGTTGATCACCGGGGTACCGATTCGCCAGGAAGTGCACCACCAGAAGCGCTACTTCAACGGCATCACCGTGGTGGGCGAAGGTGACGGCACCTACCTCAAGCAAAAACTGGTGCCGTTTGGCGAGTACGTGCCGTTGCAGGACATGTTGCGTGGGCTGATCGCCTTCTTCGACCTGCCCATGTCGGACTTCGCCCGCGGCCCTTCTGACCAGGCCATGCTGCAGGCCAAGGGTTATCAGATTGCGCCGTTCATTTGCTATGAAGTGGTGTACCCCGAATTCGCCGCCGGCCTGTCGGCCCAGAGCGACCTGTTGCTGACCATCAGCAACGACACCTGGTTCGGCCGCTCCATCGGCCCGCTGCAGCACCTGCAAATGGCGCAGATGCGCGCGCTGGAGGCTGGCCGCTGGATGATCCGCGCCACCAACAACGGCGTGACCGGGCTGATCAATCCGTTTGGGCAGATCACCGCGCAGATCCCGCAGTTCGAGCGCGGCATTCTCTATGGGGAGGTGGTGCCGATGCATAACCTCACGCCATACCTGCAATGGCGTTCGTGGCCGTTGATCATTGTGTGTGTGCTGCTCTTTGGCTGGGCATTGCTAGCCGGCAGGATGTCCAAAACAGTCTGACCTGTGGGAGCTGGCTTGCCTGCGATGGCGGTGGGTCAGTGCCCTGAGTGCTCACTGACCCACCGCCATCGCAGGCAAGCCAGCTCCCACAATTGATCTCCTGTGTTGCACCTATCGGTAGAACAACCGATACCCCACCTGCCCCACCGCTTCATTGATCAACTGCCCGCTTTGCCACACCGCCTTGACCTCCGGCATCCAGCCACCCAGCGGTCGGCCATGGTCCACACCCAGAAAGCCCACCGGCCCTGGCACCACGGTGAAACCGGCCTTTTCAAAACTCCACACCGAACGCGGCATGTGCCAAGCCTGGGTCACTACCACTACACGCTTGATGCCTTGCGGCAACAAAATCTCGGCGCTCATCTGGGCGTTTTCCCAGGTAGTGCGGCTGCGTTCTTCTTTCCAGCGCACGGTGACACCGAAGTCATCCTGCATCGACACGGCCATCAACTCGGCCTCACTGGGCGGCGTGCCGTAGTGCAAGCCGCCGCTGGTCAGCACTGGCAAACCGGATGCCTTGGCCAGCCGCGCGGCAAAACGCTCACGTTCCAGGCCAATACCGGTGGGCTGGTCGCTGCCCCACGCAATGTCCCCGCGCTCGCGCCCCGAGCCCAGCACCACAATCGCGTCGGCGCGCTGGGCCAAGGTGGCCCAGTCTTCCCGGGCCAAAGGCGGCTCTGTCTCCAGGGCACGGGCGCCCCACTGGACCATCACTGGCAGGCTGATCAACCACATCCCGCCCAGCCCGAGGGCAAAGCACAAGCCCGCCAGGCGCGGACGGCTGCGGCGAAACCACCAGGCACACGCCAACAACAGCAGAAAAATACCGGGCGGCAACAACAGTTGTTTAATGAAATAACGAAAAGGCATCGGGCATCTCCAAAGATGCCCGAAGCCTAGATGCAACGGGGTTTTGCAACAATCCTTACCGACAACATTTTGATAACGTTAATGGATAACGCAGGGCTCACTTGCACCGCACGGACCGGAAGTTCTCTGGCCCGCGGCCGGTCGCCAGGTCTTTGAGCCAAATTACCTTGGCCGAATGAGCGGGCGGGGAAGCCTGCCCATGGGAGGCGCGGTCGTGATTCAACGCCAGGTAGTTCTTGATCAATTCAAGTTCCGCTTGGCTCAAGCCCCGCAACTCCAGCTCCAGAGGCCGTTCATCACGCAATCGGCCTGCAGTTCTTGCGGCATCCAATGCCCGACCCAAACGGTCGATCAATCCTTCGTACAACTGCGGTTTCGTTAAAGTTCGCTGCGATTCAACCATCCCCTCACCTCATTGAAGAAATACTTGCTCCCCACTAAACAGCGTAGCCCCCGTTGCTGCGCCTGCCCGGTGCCGCGACAGACGGCCCTTGCCGCGCAATCAGGGTTTCCCTCGATAGAGTGGGGTCATGTATGCTACGGCGCTTCCTGTAACTCCACTTCCCGCAGGGTTTGGGCACGGACGCGCCGCTTCTTGGTGTCGAACAACCCGGACAGTGCACCGAAGAGGATTAGGCCACCCCTATCCAGTTCAAAAGTAGCCATGCACGAACAATATCAGCCCCGTGAAATAGAAAATGCCGCCCAAACCTTCTGGGACGAGCAAAAGTCCTTTGAAGTCAGTGAACAGCCAGGCAAGGAGACTTACTACTGCCTATCGATGTTCCCTTACCCCAGCGGCAAGCTACACATGGGGCACGTGCGCAACTACACCATCGGCGACGTGATTTCGCGCTACCAGCGCATGCTCGGCAAGAACGTGTTGCAACCCATGGGTTGGGACGCCTTCGGCATGCCGGCAGAAAACGCCGCGATGAAAAACAACGTGGCGCCCGCCAAGTGGACCTACGAAAACATCGCCTACATGAAGACCCAGCTGCGCAGCCTGGGCCTGGCGGTGGACTGGTCCCGCGAGGTCACCACCTGCAAGCCCGATTACTACCGTTGGGAACAATGGCTGTTCACGCGCCTGTTCGAAAAAGGTGTGATCTACAAAAAAAGCGGCACCGTGAACTGGGACCCGATCGACCAGACCGTACTGGCCAACGAACAGGTCATCGACGGTCGCGGCTGGCGTTCCGGCGCGCTGATCGAAAAGCGCGAAATCCCGATGTACTACTTCAAGATCACCGCCTACGCGGATGAACTATTGTCGAGCCTCGACGATCTGCCGGGCTGGCCTGAACAGGTCAAGACCATGCAGCGCAACTGGATCGGCAAATCCAAGGGCATGGAAGTGCAGTTCCCGTACAACGTCGACTCCATCGGCGAAGCGGGCGCACTCAAGGTCTTCACCACCCGCCCCGACACCCTGATGGGCGCGACCTACGTCGCCGTGGCCGCCGAACACCCGCTGGCCACCCAGGCCGCACAGAACAACCCTGAGCTGCAGGCGTTCATCGCTGAATGCAAAGGCGGCAGCGTGGCCGAAGCCGATGTCGCCACCCAGGAGAAAAAGGGCCTGCCAACCGGCCTGTTCGTCGAGCACCCGTTGACCGGCGAAAAACTGCCGGTATGGGTCGCCAACTACGTATTGATGCACTACGGCGATGGCGCCGTCATGGCCGTGCCGGCCCACGACGAGCGCGATTTCGAATTTGCCACCAAGTACAACCTGCCGATCAAGTCGGTCGTGCGCACCAGCTCGGGTGACACCAACCCCGCTCCGTGGCAAGACGCCTACGGCGAGCACGGTACGCTGATCAACTCTGGCGAATTCGACGGCCTGGACTTCCAGGGCGCGTTCGACGCCATGGAAGTGGCCCTGATCAAGAAAAACCTCGGTGCCTCGCGCACCCAGTTCCGCCTGCGCGACTGGGGCATCAGCCGCCAGCGCTACTGGGGCTGCCCGATCCCGATCATCCACTGCCAAACCTGTGGCGACGTGCCGGTACCGGAAGACCAACTGCCGGTCGTGTTACCAGAAGACGTGGTACCAGACGGCGCTGGCTCGCCATTGGCGCGCATGCCTGAGTTCTACGAGTGCAGCTGCCCCAAATGCGGCGCGCCGGCCAAGCGTGAAACCGACACCATGGACACCTTCGTCGAGTCCTCGTGGTACTACGCCCGCTACGCCTCGCCGCACTATGAAGGTGGCCTGGTGGAGAAATCCGCAGCCGACCATTGGTTGCCAGTGGATCAGTACATCGGTGGCATCGAACACGCCATCCTCCACCTGCTGTACGCGCGCTTCTTCCACAAGCTGATGCGTGACGAAGGCCTGGTGAGCTCCGATGAGCCGTTCAAGAACCTGCTGACCCAGGGCATGGTGATCGCCGACACTTACTATCGTCGCGAAGCCAATGGCGCCTACACCTGGTTCAACCCGGCGGATGTCGAGCTTGAGCGTGACAGTAAGGCCAAGGTTATCAGCGCCAAGTTGAAAGCCGACGGCCTGCCGGTGGAAATCGGCGGCACCGAGAAGATGGCCAAGTCGAAGAACAACGGCGTCGACCCACAGTCGATGATCGATCAGTTCGGCGCCGACACCTGCCGCCTGTTCATGATGTTCGCCTCTGCGCCTGACATGAGCGCCGAATGGTCCGACTCTGGCGTTGAAGGTTCGCACCGCTTCCTCAAGCGCGTCTGGCGCCTGGCCCACGCCCATGTCAGCCAGGGCCTGCCGGGCAAGCTGGACATCGACGCCTTGAACGACGAGCAGAAAGCCGTTCGCCGCAGCATCCACCTGGCTATTCGCCAGGCCAGCCAGGACGTCGGGCAGAACCACAAATTCAACACCGCCATCGCCCAGGTGATGACGTTGATGAACGTGCTGGAAAAAGCCTCGCAGGCGACCGAACAAGACCGTGCGTTGATCCAGGAAGGCCTGGAAACAGTTACCCTGTTGCTCGCGCCGATCACGCCGCACATCAGCCATGAACTGTGGAGCCGCCTGGGCCACAGCGGTGCCGTCATCGATGCCGCCTGGCCGGTGCAGGATGACAGCGCCCTGGTACAGGACACGCTGCAACTGGTCATCCAGGTTAACGGTAAACTGCGTGGCCAGATCGACATGCCGGCCAGCGCCAGCCGTGAAGAGGTTGAAGCAGCTGCACGTATCAATGAGAACGTGCTGCGCTTTACCGAAGGCCTGACCATCCGCAAGGTGATCGTGGTGCCCGGCAAACTGGTCAATATCGTCGCCAGCTAAATCGGATCCGGCGCGGGGCTTGGGCCCCACGCCGAACTAAACCTTTAGGGCCCGAGAAGGCCCACCTGGTTTCAAGGGGAGCAACAAAATGATCAAACGCAATCTGCTGGTTATGGGCCTTGCCGTGCTGTTGAGCGCTTGCGGCTTCCAGCTGCGCGGCACCGGCACCAATGAGCTGTCGATCAAGGAACTCGACGTCAGCGCCCGCAACGCCTACGGTGAAACCGTCACCCAACTGCGCCAGACCCTGGAAAACAGCGGTGTGCACGTGTACAACGGCGCGACCTACAAACTGATCCTGACGGATGAGCGAGAAACCCAGCGCAATATCAGCTACGCCAGTGCTGGCCGTGCGTCCGACGTCGAGTTGAACACGGCGCTGATGTTCGAAATACAAGGCCGTGATCAGTTGCCGTTGATGGGTGACAAGATCCAGGTGCAGAAAGTGGTGAGCCACGATGGCAACAACCTG
Source organism: Pseudomonas sp. AM4(2022) (assembly GCF_036346515.1). NCBI lineage: Bacteria > Pseudomonadati > Pseudomonadota > Gammaproteobacteria > Pseudomonadales > Pseudomonadaceae > Pseudomonas > Pseudomonas sp. AM4(2022). The sequence continues at coordinate 51,003 of NZ_JAOTNW010000021.1, read as the reverse complement.
GTGGGTTCGGACTCCGAGACCATTCAGGTGCGCAAGGAAATGCGTCGTGAGCTGATCCAGCGCATGATGACTCGCCTGCAAATGCTCACCCCGGAAAAACTGGCTGAGCTGCAGCAAGTGGCCGACAACAAGGCAAAGGCTGATGCCGACGCCCTGAAAGCCGCGCAGGAATATGAAGACAACACGCCGAAACAGTCGCCTGTTGAAGTCCCTGTCGAGTAAGCCAGACGGGGCGCCCCTGGCGCCCCGTTCGACCCGCCTATGAAACTTGCCCCCGCCCAACTCGCCAAACACCTGCAAGGCGGCCTTGCGCCTGTGTACATCGTCAGCGGCGATGACCCGTTGCTGTGCCAGGAAGCGGCCGACGCTATCCGCACCGCCGCACGCCAGCAAGGCTTCGATGAACGCCAAGTGTTCAGCGCCGACGCCAGTTTCGACTGGGGCACGCTGCTGCAAGCTGGCGCGAGCATGTCGCTGTTTGCCGAGAAACGCCTGCTGGAACTGCGCCTGCCCTCGGGCAAGCCGGGCGATAAAGGCGCGGCAGCCTTGATGGAATACTGCTCACGCCCCGCCGAAGACACCGTGTTGCTGGTCAGCCTGCCCAAGCTTGACGGCAGCGCGCAGAAAACCAAGTGGGGCAAGGCCCTGGTAGAAGGCCCACAGACTCAGTTCATCCAGATCTGGCCAGTGGACAGCAACCAGTTGCCGCAGTGGATTCGCCAGCGCCTGTCGCAATCAGGCCTGGCGGCGACACAGGATGCCGTGGAGCTGATCGCCGCTCGGGTCGAGGGCAACCTGCTTGCCGCCGCCCAGGAGATCGAAAAGCTCAAGTTGATGGCTGAAGACGGGCAGATCACCGTCGAAACCGTGCAAGGCGCAGTGGCCGATAGCGCGCGCTTTGATGTGTTCGGCCTGGTGGACGCCATCCTCAACGGTGAGCCCGCCCACGCCATGCGCATGCTCGAAGGCCTGCGTGGCGAAGGGGTGGAACCACCGGTGATTCTCTGGGCCCTGGCCCGTGAGCTGCGGGTGTTGGCGAACATTGCCCTGCAATACAGCCAGGGCACACCGCTGGACAAATGCTTCAGCCAGGCCAGGCCGCCGGTGTGGGACAAACGCAAACCCCTGATGAGCAAAGCCCTGCAACGGCACTCGGCGCAACGCTGGGCGCAACTGTTGCTGGAAGCGCAGCGCATCGACGCACAGATCAAAGGCCAGGCGGCCGGCTCGCCGTGGATGAGCCTGAGCCGTCTGTCGCTGTTGATGGCCGGCCAGCGCCTGGCGTTGCCTGCCGAATAACCCAGCTAAATCCAATGTAGGAGCGAGCTTGCTCGCGAGAAACGTCAACGATAACGCGTATTTCCTGAATGAACGCGGCGCCTGTGAGTTTTTCGCGAGCAAGCTCGCTCCTACAGGGGCTTATCGCCGGGCTTTACAGCCGGCCCACTTCGGCAGATGATTTGCACCGCTGCATTCCACCCCCAAGCGAGAGAATCCACCATGAGCAAAAAGCCATCCAAGCATGGCCCCAACAAGGCCAAATCCATCATCGCCCAGCCACTGTTCCGCAGCCGTCAGGAACGCGCCGGCAAGGGCAAAGGCAGCTACCGCCGCGAAGCCTTCCAGTCTAATAGCTGGGAGGCTTCTTACTTTCTGGCTGCCTGAAGGCAAGCGCCCCTCTGGCATGATAAGGTCTGTACCTGATTTGTAACCCCTGGACCTGTGCATGCCCTCTCGTCTTTCTCGTCATTGGCACCTGCGCCAATTGATCGCTGCCTCCAGCCTCATTCTGCTTGTCGCCTGCGCGGAAAAACCTACCGCTGCGGACGCTCAACCCCTGCCCAAGCTCCAGACGGCCCCGGCTATCGCGCCCGCCGTGGTTGCCCCATTGGCGGTGGACAATCTCGACATCCAACCGACCCAGACCTTTGCCGAATGGCAGGCTGGCTTCCGCGCTCAAGCGCTGCAGGCCGGGATCACTGCGGTCGTGTTCGATAACGCTTTTGCCGGCGTCACCCCTGATATGGCGGTGATTCGCGCCGACCGCAGCCAACCGGAATTCTCCCGCCCGGTGTGGGAATACCTCGACGGAGCACTGTCGCCGGTGCGCGTGCGCAATGGCCAGGCACTGCTGGTCAAGTACGCCGATATTCTGCAAAGCATCGAGCAGCGCTATGGTGTCGACCGCCAGGCGCTGGTCTCGGTGTGGGGTATGGAGAGCAACTTCGGCGCTTTCCAGGGCAATAACTCGGTGATCCGCTCCCTGGCTACCCTGGCCTATGAAGGCCGTCGCCCTGCCTTTGCGCAAGCGCAGCTGCTGGCAGCGCTGCAGATCATCCAGCATGGCGATATTCAGGCTGACCAGATGAAAGGCTCCTGGGCCGGGGCGATGGGCCAGACCCAGTTCATCCCGACCACCTACAACACCCACGCCGTGGACTTCGACGGTGACGGTCGCCGCGATATCTGGAACAGCCCGTCCGACGCCCTCGCCTCCACGGCGCATTACCTGCAAAGCTCCGGCTGGCAGAAAGGCCAGCCATGGGGCGTTGAAGTGCAGCCGCTGCCGTCGGGCTTCGACTACAGCCTGGCCGATGGCGGCGTGCGCAAGACCGTGGCGCAATGGCTGCAACTGGGCATCCAACTCCCCCCTGGCGTGAGCCTGCCGGCCAATGTCGACCAGTTGTCCGCCGCCCTGCTGTTACCGGCAGGCTACCGTGGCCCGGCATTCCTGGTGCTGGATAACTTCCGCGCGATCCTCAAGTACAACAATTCGTCGTCCTATGCACTGGCGGTTGGCTTGCTGTCGGAGCGATTTGGCGGCGGCGGTGTGATTCGCGGCAGTTGGCCAAAGGATGAGCTGCCGCTGAGCCGTTCGCAACGCATTGACCTGCAAACCGCGCTCAGCGCCAAAGGGTATGACGCGGGTAATGCCGACGGGATTATTGGCGCCAACACGCGCAAGGCGATTCGGGCTGCGCAGCAGGCGCTGGGCTGGCCGGCGGATGGGTATCCGACGGTGAAGTTGCTGGAATCGCTGCAGAGCCAATAGATCGTTGTATGGCGGCTACCGCTTTCGCGAGCAAGCCCGCTCCCACATGCTGAATGCATTTCAGAATGTGGGAGCGGGCTTGCTCGCGAAAGGGCCCCCACAGGCGCCTATTATTTAAAGACTACATCCTGCTCCAACACCACCCGCTGCTCCCCCGCATCCAGGCGCACCAACGCGCCCATCGGCAATGTCAGGTTCGGGTCGCAATGCCCACTGCGCCAGCCTGCCAGCACCGGAATACACAGCGGCTCAAAGGTCTGCTTCAGCAGACGCGCCAACGCCCCGTTATCCACACCGGCCACATCGCCTACCAGCACACCGGCGACCTGAGCCAGCTTGCCAGCCAAGCGCAGGTGAGTCAGCAATCGGTCGATGCGATAGAGCGGTTCGTTGACGTCTTCGATAAACAGGATGATGCCGTCCGCGTCTATTTCGTACGGCGTGCCCATGACCGCGGCGATCATCGACAAGTTACCGCCCAGCAAGCGCCCACAGGCCACTCCTGGCTCGATTGTGGTCAGCGGGTAGGCCATTGGGTGAGGCAGCACACTGCCGGCGCCCCGTTGGCCACGCAGCAGGCTGAACAAGGAAGATTCGGTGGGCGGCTGTTTGCCGCCGAGCAGGTCGGCATTGAGCATCGGGCCATGGAACGTCACAAAACCCGCATAGCGGTTGATGGCCAGGTGTAAGGCGGTGATATCGCTGTAGCCCACGAACGGCTTAGGGTTGGCGCGCAGCAGGTCGAAGTCCAGCGCGTCGAGCAAACGGGGCGTGCCATAGCCGCCACGCAGACAGAGGATGGCATCGATATCGGGGTTGGCGAAGGCGGCATGCAAATCACGCAGGCGCACTTCATCGCTGCCGGCCAGGTAGCCGTCGTGCTCGTACACCCCGGGGAAAATGTGCAATTGGTAGCCACGGGCACGCATCCATTGCCCGGCTTTTTCAACATCCAGCGCGGCGGGGCCGGCGGGGGCGATCAGGCCGAAGGTGCCTTCGGCGCGCAGTGCAGGTACGGCGGCGGTCATCCATGGTTCTCCCTATATGACGCAGAACGAAATGTGGGAGCTGGCTTGCCTGCGATAGCATCACCTCGGTGTCACTGATACACCGAGGCGCTTGCATCGCAGGCAAGCCAGCTCCCACACAAGCCAGCATTTCACATTGATTCTGGGGGCGGCTTACGAAACCAGGCTCGCCTTGACCAGCTTGGCCTGCTCATCGGCGTGGTACGAAGACCGCACCAACGGGCCCGAGGCCACGTTCTTGAAGCCCATCTTGTAGCCTTCCTCGGCGAACCAGGCGAAGGTGTCCGGGTGCACGAAGCGCTGCACCGGCAAGTGGCTGCGGGACGGTTGCAGGTACTGGCCCAGCGTCAGCATGTCGATGTCGTGTTCGCGCATGCGCTTCATGACTTCGATGACTTCTTCGTCGGTTTCACCCAGGCCCAGCATCAAGCCGGACTTGGTCGGGATGTGCGGCATCATCTGCTTGAATTTCTGCAGCAGGGTCAGCGACCACTGGTAGTCCGAACCCGGACGCGCAGCCTTGTACAGGCGCGGCACGGTTTCCAGGTTGTGGTTGAACACATCCGGCGGCTCGGCAGCGGTGATTTCCAGGGCGACGTCCATACGGCCACGGTAGTCCGGCACCAGGGTTTCGAGCATAACGTTCGGCGACAGTTTGCGGATCTCACGGATGCAGTCGGCAAAGTGCTGGGCACCACCGTCACGCAGGTCGTCGCGGTCTACCGAGGTGATCACCACATACTTGAGCTTCAGGTCGGCGATGGCGATGGCCAGGCTTTCTGGCTCGTTGACGTCCAACGGCTTCGGACGGCCGTGGCCGACGTCGCAGAACGGGCAGCGACGAGTGCAAATGTCACCCATGATCATGAAGGTGGCAGTACCGCCGGAGAAGCACTCGCCCAGGTTCGGGCAAGAGGCTTCTTCGCATACGCTGTGCAGCTTGTGTTTGCGCAGCAGCGACTTGATACGGTCGACTTCTGGCGAAACCGGGATGCGCACACGAATCCAGTCAGGCTTCTTCGGCAGTTCGGTGGTCGGGATGATCTTGACCGGGATGCGTGCAACCTTCTCGGCGCCGCGCAGCTTGACGCCGGCTTCCACCTTGGCACGCGGGGCCGGGGCTGGACGCTCAGTGATGTCCAGCGTCGGGATCATGGTTTGCACAACATCAGTAGTCATATCAATCGATTCCGCCCGTCAGGGTCGTCTGCTCTGCATAGTCGAGGTGTTTGACGAGCTGCGCGCGCAGCCGGGCACTTACCTCGGCAAATTCTATGGATGTTGCATGGTCACTCAACTGGGTCATCGCAAGCCCGGCGTAACCGCACGGGTTGATGCGCCGGAACGGCGCCAGGTCCATGTCCACATTCAAGGCCAGGCCATGAAACGAACAACCGTGGCGAATGCGTAGCCCCAGGGAGGCGATTTTCGCGCCATCCACGTACACACCCGGTGCATCGGCCTTGGCCACGGCGGTCACACCGTAACTGGCCAATAGCTCGATCAGGCACGTCTCCATGCGGCTGACCAGGTCGCGCACGCCAAACCCCAGCTTGCGCACGTCCAACAGCAGGTAAGCCACCAGTTGACCGGGCCCATGGTAAGTCACTTGACCCCCTCGGTCGACCTGCACCACCGGAATATCACCCGGCAGCAGCAAGTGCTCGGCCTTGCCGGCCTGGCCCTGGGTGAATACCGGCGGGTGTTCCACCAGCCAGATTTCATCCGGGGCCGAGGTGCCGCGCTCATTGGTAAAGCGCTGCATGGCATGCCAGACCGGCTCGTATGCCATCCGGCCGAGCTCGCGAAAGCCCAGGACTTGCGACATCACAGCACCATATGCACGAAGCCGGTGGCTCGCAGTTCGCTGTTGATGTTGTAGAGCTGGTCTTGATCGGTCGCAACGATGTGCAACTGGATCGTGGTGTACTTGCCGGTGGAGCTTTGGCGCTCGTCCACGCGGTTGTCGTTGATCGTCGCGTGCTTGCGCACGATTTCGAGAATCTTGTCCTTGCGGCCGACACCGGTATCGCTGATCACCTTGACGGGATAATCCGTCACAGGAAATTCGATCTTTGGCGCCTTTACTTCTACGTCTTTATCGGTCATGGCAGAACAGCCTCGTAAGCGCTAAGCCGTGGCGACGGGCAAAGCCCCGCGTTGGATCAACGCGGGGCTTTGCAGGTGCACACAATCAGTTGAACAAGCCGTAGAAGAATAGACGGATGCTATCCCATACGCGGCGGAAGATACCACCTTCCTCGACAGCGTCCAGCGCGATCAGGTCGGCGCTGTGCACCACCTTGTCGTCCAGCTTCACTTCGACCTTGCCGATCACATCACCCTTGGCGATTGGCGCAACCAATTGCGGGTTCAGGGTCATGCTGGCGGCGAGCTTTTTGAGCTGGCCTTTAGGCATGGTCAGGGTCAGGTCGTCGGCCAGGCCGGCCTTGACTTGCGAAGTCGAGCCCTTCCACACCGGCGCGGTCGCCAGCTCAGCACCCTTCTGGTAGAAGGTCTGGGTTTCGAAGAAGCGGAAGCCGTAAGTCAGCAGTTTTTGCGTCTCGGCCGCACGGGCCTGCTCGCTGTTAGTGCCGAATACCACGGCGATCAGGCGCTGGCCATCACGTACGGCGGACGACACCATGCAGTAGCCGGCTTCGTCGGTGTGGCCGGTCTTCAGGCCATCGACGGTCTTGTCGCGCCACAGCAGCAGGTTGCGGTTAGGCTGCTTGATGTTGTTCCAGAAGAATTCCTTCTGGGAGTAGATCGCGTAGTGCACCGGGTCAACGCGGATGATCGCGCGCGCCAGGATCGCCATGTCGTGAGCCGACGAATAGTGCTCCGGGTTCGGCAGGCCGGTCGGGTTCATGAAGTGGCTGTTGGTCATGCCCAGCTCGCCGGCCGTCTTGTTCATCATGTCGGCGAAGGCGTCTTCGCTGCCGGCGATGTGCTCGGCCAGGGCGACGCTGGCGTCGTTACCGGACTGGATGATGATGCCGTGCAGCAGGTCGCTCACGGTGACTTGCGAACCCACCTTGATGAACATCCGCGAACCACCGGTACGCCAGGCGTTTTCGCTGACGGTAACCGGGTCGTTTTCGCCGATCTGGCCGCGACGGATTTCCAGGGTCGCGATGTAGGCGGTCATCAGCTTGGTCAGGCTGGCAGGCGGCAGGCGCACGTCACCGCCGTTTTCGACCAGCACGTTGCCACTGGCGGCATCCATGAGTACCCAGGACTTGGCGGCCAGTTGCGGGGAGGCCGGCACCATTTCAACCGCCCAGGCGGCTGGGGTGATGATCAGCGAGATAAGCAGGCACGTACGTTTGGCTAAGGTGGTGATGTTCATCCGTCTCTCGAAATTGCTTATGGAAACTTGCCCTCGCGGGCAAAACTATTCAGACAGCCCGCTTCCAGACTGTCACGTGTTCGGTTGCCCGCTCACCCCTTGCCCCTGGGTTTTTATTGTTCAACGAGCCAACAACCAGGGTTCAAGCGCGCAGGCGCGCCTGAGCCATCAAACCGTTACTGCTTATTCTGCGGTGACCACGCTGGGTTGCCCCAGGTTGGCCAGGCGCACGCTGTTCTGCACTTGCGCCACTTCGCTCGGCGAGCCGATCGGGCCCATGCGCACACGGTGCAAGGTTTGCTGGTTACGCACGATGGAGCTGATGAAGACTGGCGCGCTGACCATGCCGCTGAGCTTGGACCTTAACAGTTCTGCTGCATCCGGGTTGGCGAAAGCGCCGACCTGCAGGTATTGCCCACCGGCCATGGAGGCGCCCGCTGCCGCATGAGGTACTACCACGGTATCAGGCGCATGCTGCGCCGGTGGCGGCGTCCATTGCTCGATCTTGCCGGTCGAGGCCGTCACTTGCGGTTGCGGGGTTGGCGGTTCGTTGAGCATCAACGGCGCGGGTTTGCCACGCTGGGCCCAATACTGCGCCGGGTCGATGCCTTCGACTTTGACCCGTGCGGTGCCGGTTTCGGCATAACCGAGTTTCTTGGCGGCCGCGTAGGACAAGTCGATGATCCGGTCCGAATAGAACGGCCCACGGTCATTGACCCGCAGGATCACGGTGCGGTTGTTGTCCAGGTTGGTCACGCGCACATAGCTGGGCAGCGGCAGGGTCTTGTGGGCCGCGCTCATGCCATACAGGTCATACACTTCGCCGTTGGCGGTGTTCTGGCCATGGAACTTGGTGCCGTACCAGGACGCAGTGCCCGACTGCACGTAGGTCTTGGACTCCTGCAGCGGGAAGTAATTCTTGCCCAGCACGGTGTAGGGGTTGGCCTTGTAGGGGCCGGTGTGCAGGGTCGGCGTGGCGTCCGGGATTTTCGATACATCCACATCCCACCACGGCGCGCCGTCTTTGTGCGCACGGTTGATATCCAGGCCCGGCTGGGCGCGGACCACTGCGCCGCCGGCCTTCTTGGCCGGCGCCCGGTTAGGGGTGGTGGAGCAACTGGCAACCAACAAGGACAACGCGGCGAACGCCACCAGCTTGAGCGGTTTTTTGAACGGCGATACCCGCATTACTTGTTGCCCCGTGCTTGAACCAGCTCATCTGACAGCTGATGCACGGCCATGGCGTACATCACACTGCGGTTATAACGCGTAATTGCGTAGAAATTCTTCAGGCCCATCCAGTATTCAGGGCCATTTGCGCCTTCCAGGCGGAAAGCCGTCACCGGCATGTCGTCGCGTGGCGCATTCTGACTCGACCAGCCCAGCGCTCGCAACTCCCCGACGGTCTTGACCGGTTCGATACCTTGGGTCAGGCCCTCGTCGGCGCGCTCGCCCGCGACATCGGCGCGGATAACCACCGGCTCGCCGCCAACCCAGCCGTGGCGCTTGAAGTAGCTGGCCACGCTGCCGATGGCATCGTCGGGGTTGCTCCAGATATTGATGTGCCCGTCACCGTCGAAATCCACCGCGTAGGCACGAAAGCTGCTCGGCATGAACTGCGGCAAGCCCATCGCCCCGGCGTAGGAGCCCTTGAGGCTCAGCGGGTCGACCTGCTCTTCGCGGGCCAGCAACAGGAATTCGCGCAGTTCCTTGCGGAAGAACTCGGCACGGGGCGGGTAATCGAAGCCCAGGGTCGACAAGGCGTCGATCACCCGGTAGCTGCCGGTGTTGCGCCCGTAAAAGGTTTCGATACCGATGATCGAGACGATCACCTGCGCCGGCACGCCGTACTCTTGCTCGGCGCGGGCCAGTACCGCCTCGTGCTGGCGCCAGAAATCCACGCCGCGGGCGATGCGCGCATCAGTGAGGAACATCGGGCGATAGTCCTTCCACTGCTTCACGCGTTCGGCGGGCCGGGAGATGGCGTCGAGGATCGCCTGCTTTTTCTGGGCTTCGCGGAACACGCCCATCAGTTGCTCGCCGGCAAAACCATAGTCGCGGGTCAGCTCACCGACAAATTCGGCAACCTGGGGAGAGCCATCGTAGTCACCGGCCTGCGCCTCTTGCGTTGCCCCCAGCAGCCCGATCAGGCCCATCCAGGTCGCATGCCGAGTCGCCCAGCCGCGCATTACTTGCATTGACATCTTCACCTTATTCAAACCTGTGCGATCCACTTGCGATGCGTATGAATCGACATCAAAACCCCAAACGCTGACAGCAATGTCACCAGCGAAGTTCCGCCGTAGCTAATGAATGGCAACGGCACCCCAACCACCGGCAGCAGGCCACTGACCATACCGATGTTGACGAAAACGTAAACAAAAAAAGTCATGGTCAGGCTGCCGGCGAGCAATTTGCCGAACAGCGTCTGCGCCTGGGCGGTGATCACCAGGCCGCGACCAATCAACAGCAGATAGATCAGCAACAACGCGCAAATGCCCACCAGGCCGAACTCTTCGCCCATCACCGCGATGATGAAGTCGGTATGACTTTCGGGCAAGAAGTCCAGGTGGGACTGGGTGCCCAGCAACCAGCCTTTGCCGAATACCCCGCCGGAACCGATGGCCGCCTTGGATTGGATGATGTTCCAGCCGGTGCCCAGCGGGTCGCTCTCCGGGTCGAGGAACGTCAGGATCCGTTGCTTCTGGTAGTCGTGCATAAAGAAGAACCACATGGCCACGGCCACGGGCACGGCGGCGGCCAGCACGCTGAGGATCCAGCGCCAGCGCAGGCCGCCCATGAACAATACGAACGCGCCACCGGCGAGGATCAGCAACGAGGTGCCAAGGTCCGGTTGGCGCACGATGAGTACAAAGGGCACGCCGATCAGGATCAGGCTGATCGCCACGTGCTTGAGCTGCGGCGGCAAGGTGCGCTTGGACAGGTACCAGGCAATGGTGGCCGGCATCAAGATCTTCATGAATTCCGACGGCTGGAAGCGAATCACCCCGGGGATGTTGATCCAGCGTGTGGCGCCCATGGCGTTGTGGCCCATGACGTCCACCACCACCAGCAACAACACGCCGGCGACATACCCCAAGGGCACCCAGCGCGCCATGAAGCGCGGCTCCAGTTGGGCGATCACCACCATCGACAGCAGGCCCAGGCCAAACGAGGACGCCTGCTTGATCAGCAAGTCCCAGTTCTTGCCGCTGGCCGAATACAGCACGAACAGGCTGCCGGCCGCCAGGGTCAGCAGCAGGATCAGCAAGGGGCCATCAATGTGCATGCGTTGCAGCAACGTCGCACGGCGACGCATCACATCTTCACTGGAGAGGATGCGGTCAAAATTACTCTTCACGGGCCGTAACCTCGGGGCTTGAAGGGGGGCCGCCATACTCGGGCTTGAGCCGGCCATCGTCGGCCAGCAGCCAGGCGTCCATCACCTGGCGTACCACTGGGGCCGCGACGCCGGAGCCGGACTCGCCGTTCTCGACCATCACTGCCACCACGATTTTCGGGTCTTCCGCCGGCGCAAAGCCGACAAACAAGGCGTGGTCGCGGTGGCGTTCCTGCACCTTGGAGCGGTCATACTTTTCGCCCTGCTTGATCGCGACCACCTGGGCCGTACCACTCTTGCCGGCGATGCGGTACTGCGCGCCGACCGCCGCCTTGCGCGCGGTGCCGCGAGCGCCGTGCATCACCTGCTGCATGCCGTGGTTGACCTTGGCCCAGTCGGACGGGTCACGCAGCACGATGTCCGGAATCGGGTTGTCGTCCACCGGTTTTTCGCCTTCGATGGTCCTGGCCAGGTGCGGTCGGTTCCACACGCCTTTGTTCGCCACCAGCGCTGTGGCCTGGGCCAGTTGCAGCGGAGTGGCCTGCATATAGCCCTGGCCGATACCCAGGATCAGGGTTTCGCCAGGGAACCACGCCTGGCGGCGAGTCGCACGCTTCCACTCCCGCGACGGCATCAGGCCGGGGGACTCTTCGAACATGTCCAGGGAGACTTTCTGACCGAGGCCGAACTTGCCCATGTAGGCAGACAGCCGATCAATCCCCAGCTTGTGGGCCAAGTCGTAAAAATAGGTGTCGTTGGAGCGCATGATCGCGGTGTCCAGATCGACATAGCCGTCACCGGAGCGGTTCCAGTTACGGTACTTGTGGTCGTAGTTGGGCAGCATGTAATAGCCAGGGTCGTACACCCGGCTTGAGGCCGTAACCACGCCAGCATCCAGGCCGGCAATCGCCACCGCCGGCTTGATGGTCGAGCCCGGTGGGTACAGGCCGCGCAACACACGGTTGAACAGTGGCCGGTCGATGGAATCACGCAGCTCGGCGTAGGCCTTGAAGCTGATGCCAGTCACAAACGGGTTGGGGTCGAAGCTGGGCTGGCTGACCATCGCCAGCACTTCGCCAGTCTTCGGGTCCAGCGCCACTACGGCACCCCGCCGACCGCCCAGGGCCATCTCGGCAGCTTCCTGCAACTTGATGTCCAGGCTCAGGACAATGTCCTTGCCCGGCACCGGATCGGTGCGCTTGAGCACGCGCAATACGCGGCCACGCGCATTGGTCTCGACTTCCTCGTTACCCACCTGGCCATGCAACTCGGCCTCGTAGAAGCGCTCGATACCGGTTTTGCCGATATGGTGGGTGCCACTGTAGTTGATCGGGTCGAGGGTTTTCAGCTCTTTCTCGTTGATCCGCCCCATGTAGCCAACGGAGTGGGCAAAGTGCGCCCCTTGCGGGTAATGCCGCACCAACTGCGCCACCACTTCCACCCCCGGCAGGCGGAACTGGTTCACCGCAATCCGGGCGATCTGCTCTTCGGTCAGCTCGAACAGGATCGGCACCGGCTCGAACGGCCGGCGCCCCTGGCGCATGCGCTTCTCGAAGACGGCCCGGTCTTCCGGCGTCAGTTGCAGCACCTCGACGATGACATCGAGGACCTGCTTCCAGTCGCCGGAGCGTTCACGGGTCATGCTCAGGCTGAAGCTGGGCCGGTTATCGGCAACCACTACGCCATTGCGGTCGAAAATCAGCCCACGGGTCGGTGGAATCGGCTGCACATGCACCCGGTTGTTTTCCGACAGCGTGGAGTGATAGTCGTACTGGATCACCTGGAGGAAATACAGCCGCGCAATCAGCACGCACATCAGCACCACCACCAAAACAGCACCGAACACCACCCGCGCGCGTACCAGACGTGCGTCTTTCTCGTGGTCCTTGATGCGGATCGGTTGGGTCATCGGGGGCGGCGCAGACTATTTGTGGTAAGGGTGCCCGGACAGAACTGTCCAGGCGCGATACAGCTGTTCACCGATCAGAATCCTTACCAACGGGTGCGGCAGCGTCAGCGCCGACAGCGACCAGCGCTGATCGGCCCGCGCACAGACTTCCGGCGCCAGCCCTTCCGGGCCGCCGACCATGAAATTGACCGTGCGCGAATCCAGGCGCCAGCGATCCAGTTCCACCGCCAGTTGCTCGGTGCTCCAGGGCTTGCCGTGCACTTCAAGGGTGACGATGCGCTCATTGGGGCCGACCTTGGCCAGCATGGCTTCGCCTTCCTGACGGATAAAGCGCGCCACGTCGGCGTTCTTGCCCCGGGTATTGAGCGGTATTTCCACCAGCTCAAGCGACAGCTCAGCGGGCAGACGCTTGGCATATTCGTGCCAGCCTTCTTCCACCCACTTGGGCATGCGTGAACCGACAGCGATCAGACGCAGGCGCACAGCCGTTCCTTATTCCTGGTCTTTGTTGAGCTTGTCGAAGTGCGCGTGGCCCACTTCCGGGCTGTGGTGCTTGCCATCGGCGGCACGGCTCTGCTCGGCGCCTTTCCACAGACGCTCCAGGTCGTAGAACTGGCGAGCGTTGGAGGTCATCATGTGAACGATCACATCGTCCATGTCCAGCAGCACCCAGTCGCTGTCGCCCTTGCCTTCTTCACCCAGTGGCTTGACGCCCTGGGCTTTGACGGCTTCGCGAACCTTGTCCAGCATCGCGCCGATCTGGCGGTTGGAGGTACCGGTGGCGATGATCATGAAGTCGGTGATGCTCTGCTTGTCGCGCACGTCCAGCACCTGGATGTCCTGGGCTTTAACGTCTTCCAGGGCAGCCACGGCGACTTTCACCAGCTCTTCGCCAGCCAATTCCGGGCCAACATGGGCTTCAACCGGCAGCGGCGCGCTTTTGAAGGTGCCTTTGCGCTTAACTTTGCTTACGTCTTTGTTCGTCATATAAAACTCGTTTTGCTCGTATGTTCGGGCGCTTGCTGCACGGTTCGTGCGTTCAAGCGCGCCTTTTCAGTTCGACGCACGGTAAAGCCCGTGCGCATCGATGTAGGCCAGGACCGCGTCAGGCACCAGGAAACGTACCGACTTCCCGCTGGCCAGCAGTTGACGGATCTGGGTGGCGGACACCGCAAGCGGGGTCTGCCAGACGAATGCAATATTCCCGTTCGGCCCGGTCAGGGCCAAGGGGTCACTTACCGACCGCGCGGCCAGCAGGTTGCGCAAGGCATCCGGCGGTTCGCTGTCGGCATCCGGGCGTTGCAAAACCAGGATGTGGCAATGCTGGAGGAGTTCCTCCCAGCGGTGCCAAGAGGGCAGGCCGCAAAATGCGTCCCAGCCCAAAAGCAGAAACAATGGGTCATCTGCAGCCAATTCGGCGCGCATCAGCTCCAGGGTGTCGATAGTGTAGGACGGTTTATCGCGCTTGAGTTCGCGATCGTCCACCACCAGCGGCGATATACCTTCTACGGCAACACGCACCATTTCCAGGCGCTGCTCTGCGGCCACCTGCGGCGTATCGCGATGGGGCGGCCGGAAATTGGGCAGCAGGCGCAGTTCATCCAGCGCAAGGGCATCCGCAACTTCCAGGGCACTGCGCAAATGGCCGATGTGCACGGGGTCGAAAGTACCGCCGAGCAGCCCGATGCGTTTAGTCATCAAGTGCGCACATGACCGTCGCCAAACACCACGTACTTCTCACTGGTCAGCCCTTCCAGGCCCACCGGGCCGCGTGCGTGGAGCTTGTCGGTGGAAATACCGATCTCCGCCCCCAGGCCGTACTCGAAGCCGTCGGCAAAACGCGTCGAGGCGTTGACCATCACCGAAGCGGAATCCACTTCGTTGAGGAAACGCCGGGCATCGCTGAAATGCTCGGAAACGATGGCGTCGGTGTGCTTGGAGCCATAGGTATTGATGTGTTCGATGGCCTGGTCCAGGTCGTCGACAATGCGGATCGCCAGGATCGGGGCCGTGTACTCGGTGTACCAGTCCTGCTCGGTCGCCTCGATGACGTCCGCGCCCAGCAACGCACGGGTGCGCTCGCAACCGCGCAGCTCTACCGACTTGTCACGGTAGATGGCAGCCAGCGGCGGCAGCACGCGTTCGGCAATGCCAACGTGCACCAGCAGGGTTTCCATGGTGTTGCACGGCGCGTAGCGGTGGGTCTTGGCGTTGTCGGCAATGCGGATCGCCTTGTCGAGGTCGGCGGCGATGTCGATGAACACATGGCAGACGCCGTCCAGATGCTTGATAACTGGCACCTTGGCATCACGGCTGACGCGCTCGATCAAGCTCTTGCCACCCCGCGGCACGATCACGTCGACGAATTCCGGCATGGTGATCAGCGCGCCCACGGCGGCACGGTCGGTGGTTTCCACCACTTGCACCACTTCGGCTGGCAACTCGGCCACGGCCAGGCCCTGCTGGATGCAGGCAGCGATGGCGCGGTTGGAGTGGATCGCCTCGGAACCGCCACGCAGGATGGTGGCGTTGCCTGACTTGAGGCACAGGCTCGCGGCGTCGATGGTCACGTTCGGGCGCGACTCATAGATGATGCCGATCACGCCCAGGGGCACGCGCATCTTGCCCACCTGGATGCCCGACGGCAGGTAGCGCATGTCGCGAATTTCACCGATGGGGTCAGGCAGCTTGGCCACCTGACGCAAGCCTTCGATCATGTCGTCGATACGGTCCGGGGTCAGCGCCAGGCGGTCCAGCAAGGCTGGCTCCAGGCCATTGGCGCGCCCATTGGCCAGGTCCAGTTCGTTGGCGGCGCTCAGCTCGGAGCGCGAAGCATCCAGAGCATCGGCAGCCGCCAGCAGCGCACGGTTCTTCTGCGCGGTGCTCGCACGGGCGATCAACCGCGAGGCCTGCCGGGCAGCGCGACCCAGGCGGGTCATGTAGTCAAGAACGGACTCAGTCATGGTCAGGGAGTCTTGGCAAAGAGGAAAGCGGCAGATTATAGCTGTGACGCCGCCCGACTGACAGCGGTGAGGGGCGGATGGTCGAAATGAACTGTAAAAACTCGGGGTTCAGCCGTAATTAAGGTGAGAGTTGTTATGATTCGGTCACATTTAGCCGTATCAACCCTTGACCGCCATGCCCGACTTTTCGCCCCAACTCCCCGCCAGCCCCCTGCCCGATAGCTTCTTCGACCGCGATGCCCAAGTGCTTGCGCGCGAATTACTCGGAAAAGTCATTCGTCATCGTGTGGGCGATCTCTGGCTTTCGGCGCGAATTATTGAAACCGAAGCCTATTACGTGGCCGAAAAAGGCAGCCACGCCTCACTCGGCTACACAGAAAAGCGTAAGGCTTTGTTTCTGGATGGTGGCCATATCTACATGTACTACGCCCGTGGCGGTGATTCGTTGAACTTCAGCGCCCATGGCCCGGGCAATGCCGTGCTGATCAAATCGGCCTATCCCTGGGTCGACGAAATTTCCGGGGCGGCGAGCCTGGCGCAGATGCTGTTGAACAACCCCAACCCCGACGGCAGCCCACGCCCCTCGCAGAAGCTGTGTGCAGGGCAGACGCTGCTGTGCAAGGCCCTGGGCCTGAAAGTGCCGATGTGGGACGCCAAGCGCTTCGATCAGGAACTGCTGTATGTCGAAGACGTGGGCCAGGTGCCCACGCAGATTATCCAAACCTCGCGCCTGGGCATTCCCACTGGGCGCGATGAGCACTTGATGTACCGCTTCGTCGATGCTGGTTATGCGCCTTACTGCACGCGGAACCCGCTGCGTCGGGGCCAGGTCGAAGGCCGGGATTATTTTTTGATTTGAATGATATCCGCAACACAGCAGCTCCAATGTGGGAGCGGGCTTGCTCGCGAATGCGGCGTGTCAGTGTAGGAATCTGTGTCTGACACACCGCATTCGCGAGCAAGCCCGCTCCCACAATTGAACCTTCAGTGTTTTTGAATATGTATGCATGGAGTGGATTGTATGGGCCAATGGCTCGATAGCATCACCGGCTGGTTGACCCTCAACCCACAATGGCTGGCAGCGGCGGTGTTTATCGTCGCGTGCGTGGAGTGCCTGGCGATTGCCGGGTTGATCGTGCCAGGCACGGTATTGCTGTTTGCAATCGCCGCGCTGGCTGGCAGCGGTGCGCTGTCGCTGAGTGAAACCCTGCTGCTGGGCTTCCTCGGCGGCTTATTGGGCGACGGCGTTTCCTATTACCTGGGCCGCCATTTCCATCAGAACATCCGACGCCTGCCCGGCCTGCGCCAGCATCCTGAATGGATGAACGGCGCAGAAACCTACTTCCACAAGTACGGAATCGCCAGCCTGTTGGTCGGGCGTTTCATCGGCCCATTGCGTCCCATGCTGCCCATGGTCGCCGGCATGTGCGACATGCCCTTCCCGCGCTTTGCCGCTGTGAGCATCATTGCCGCAGCGGGTTGGACCGTGGCCTATCTGCTGCCGGGCTGGGCTGCCGGCGCCGCGTTCCGCCTGCCGTTGCCGGAAGGCTTCTGGCCGGAAGCGGCGATTATCGCGGCGTGCCTGGCGGTGCTGCTGGGGCTGAGTTTGAACAGCAGTTGGCGCGAACATCGGCGCGCCACCTTGTGGATCGGTTGTGCCAGCCTGGTGTTGTTGATCGCGTTGTTTATCGGCTATCCCCACCTCAATGACTTCGACCAAGGCCTGAGCGCCCTGGTGCAGGAGCATCGCAGCCCGTGGCTGGATGAAGTGATGGTACGGGTCACCCAACTGGGTGAGTTCAAGAAGATGTTCTTCGCCAGCGCGGTGTTCACTGGCCTGTTGCTGTTGGCACGGCAGTGGCGCCACGCGGTGTTTGTCGGCGCCACTCTCGCTGGCGCGGCAGTGATCAACACTGGCACCAAGCTGTTTTTCGCCCGTGGCCGCCCGGAAATCCTCACAGACCCGCTGACCAGCTTCAGCATGCCCAGTGGCCATGCCTCCGGGGCCTTTGCCTTCTTCCTGGCACTCGCGGTATTGGCCGGTCGCGGCCAACCCACAAGGCTGCGCCTGACCTGGATGCTGCTGGGCTGCATTCCCGCAGCGTTCATTGCCTTGTCGCGGGTTTATCTGGGCGCCCATTGGCCTACGGACATTCTGGCCGGCACCTTGCTGGCAATGACGGTGTGTGCGTTCAGCCTGACGGCAATCGAGTACCGCAGCCCATTGCCAGCCATGTCGCAAAAAGCCTGGTGGCTGGTGCTGCCCGCCGTGGTGGCCGTGCTCGGTTTCATCGCCTTTACCGGCACGCCCCATGCCCTGCTCAGGTACGCCTATTGACCCTTGGCCGGGCCGATCCAGTCCACGGAGGCGCTGCGCCGTTCAACGCAACGTTCGCGGCGCTCCAGTAGCATCTCATCGGCCACTTCGGCGGCGCGCTCGGCGATGTATTCCGCGCCCCGCGTGGCTTGCTGCTGGAGTAATTGCGTGGTCACGCTGACAAAATAAGCGTCCCACGCCACTTGTTCCGAGGGTGTCAGCCGAATCATGGTTCTCTCCGATCATTGTTGTGTGATCGGAAAATAGTGCAGGCGACACCGTGGAGACGACCGAGCAAAGTCTGAAAGCTCTGTCAGGCAAATCCGAACCTCAGGTGAACAGCTCCCCCTGCAGTTCATCGAGCAACATCTGGATCGCATCCAGCCGTTGCTGTGGGTCGTCCAGTTGCAGCAAGTCGATCTTGTCGGCCTCGGTAAACGGCAGCAGATAGGCCAACCGGTTGCCCAGGGCTTGCTGGCCTTCGGCCTGGCCGCCCATATCCAGCGAGGCCACCATCGGGTGCTCGGCCAGGGCCTCAAGCAACGCCAGCAAGTCGGCGTCCTCTTCGCCCAGCGGCGGGTCCGGCAATTCTTGCAGCCATTGCACATCAGCCACCAGTAACTGGTCTTTCTGCACCCCGGCCTCACGCACGCGGAAACGACGGCCACCTTCGACGCGAATGCCCAGCAGGCCGTTGTCCTGCTGCTTGAAGTCACGAATCAGCGCTTCACAACCGACAAGCGCATAGCCGTCAGGGGCCGTGCCCACCTCTGAGCCATCCAGGATGCACACCACACCAAAGCCTTCGCCCTTTTTCATGCATCGGCCGATCATATCCAGGTAGCGCGCCTCAAATATCTGCAAGTCGAGGGTGCAGCCCGGGAACAGCACAGTGTTGAGGGGGAATAGCGCCAGACTCATAACGGTTTCCTTAAACCTGGGTTAAACAATCACCGACACCGCCAACGGTAGGAACACCGCCGTGGCCACGCCCATCAAACTCATGGCCAGCGCCGCGAAGGCGCCGCATTCTTCGCTTTCCTGCAGGGCCACCGAGGTGCCGACGGCATGAGCGGTCATGCCCAGGGCCATGCCGCGCGCTTCGGGGCTGCGTACACCCAGGCGCGACAAGAGCGCTGGGCCGATCATCGCGCCGACCACCCCAGTGATCAACACAAACACCGCCGCCAAGGCCGCCACGCCGCCGATCTGCTCGGCCACCAGCATGGCAATCGGCGAGGTCACCGACTTGGGCGCCATGGTCATCAGCACCCGGTGCTCGGCCCCGAACCACCACCCCAACGCCACACACAGGCCGGTGGCCAATACCCCGCCTACCACCAGCGTAGTAAATATCGGCCAGAACAATTGTCGAATCCGTCGCAGGTTCAGATAAAGCGGCACCGCCAGGGCCACGGTCGCAGGCCCCAGCAGGATGCCCATGATCTCGGTGCTCTGGCGGTATTCGGCGTAGCTCAGCCCGCAGGTGAGCAGCACACCGATCACCAGCAACATCGACACCAGCACCGGCTGCAGGAAGATCCAGCGGGTTTTCTCGAACCCCGCCAGCACCAGTTGATAGGCGCCCAGAGTGATACCGATACCGAACAGCGGGTGATGAATGACCGCCGTCCAGGCGCCCTGCCAGTCGAGGATCATTGGTCCTTCTCCTTGCGCTTGACCATCTGCTGCATCAGCACACCGACAAAGCCCATAGCGATCACCAGCGACAACACCAACGCCCCGACGATGGCCCAGAAATCCGCCACGATGTCCTTGGCGTACACCATCACTCCCACGGCCGGCGGTACCAGCAGCAGCGGCAGATAACGCAACAGGCTGCCGGCCGCCAGGCTCAGGGGCTCGCCGACTTCACCGCGCCAGACCAGAAAGCCGAGCATCAGCAACAAGCCGATGATCGGCCCCGGCAGCACGGGCACCAGCAAATGATTGATCGCGGTGCCGATCAGTTGAAACAGCACCAGCCAGGTCAGGCCACGTAACAGCATCCCGCTCTCTCCCCCTCAAATCCCGCGCGCATTATAAGCATGCCCGCCCTATGCTCCGGCATTCGCCAAAAGCATGTTGGGTTGACCGGGCTGATTGCCCGTGATGATCTACATTGGTTCTCTGTAACCCTAAAAACGCCCCTTATCAACGGGCACATATGTGATGAACCAAGGAGAGACGCAATGCCCTATGTACCCGTAGCGCAGCTCAAAGATTACGTCGGCAAGGAACTGGGACGTTCCGAATGGCTCACCATCGACCAGGCGCGTATCAACCTGTTCGCAGAGGCCACGGGCGATCATCAGTTCATCCACGTCGACCCGGTCAAGGCGGCGCAAACCCCGTTCGGCAGCACCATCGCCCACGGGTTCCTGTCGCTGTCGCTGATGCCCAAGCTGATGGAGGACATCCTGATCATGCCCGAAGGCTTGAAGATGGCCGTCAACTACGGCCTGGACAGCGTGCGCTTTATCCAGCCGGTGAAAGTGAACTCCAAGGTGCGCCTGAACGTCACCCTCACTGACGTCACCGAGAAAAAGCCGGGCCAATGGCTGTTCAAGGCTACGGCCACCCTGGAAATCGAAGGCCAGGAGAAGCCGGCCTACATTGCCGAGTCGCTGTCACTCTGCTTCGTATAATCACCACACCCCCACTGTAGGAGCGAGCTTGCTCGCGAAGGTCGTCAACGATAACGCGTGCTTGCTGAATAAATGTGGCGCCTGTGAGTTTTTCGCGGGCAAGCCTGCTCCTACAGGTGGTAGGTCCTGCGCATAGACCACTAGGTTCGGCACCCCGGCTACGGCATACTCGGCGCTCAATTATCCGGATCCCGCTATGCGCCCACTCGCTCCCCTTGCCCTTGCCCTGTTGCTCACCGCTTGCGGAGACGGCGAATCGCTGTTGCCGCCCGATGCGCGCCTGCCCGATGGCGGCCGCTACCGTGGCGATGTGATCAACGGTTTGCTGCAAGGCCAAGGCCGTGTGGACTACCCCAATGGCAGTTGGTACGCCGGCCAGTTCGACAAAGGCCAGTGGCACGGCCAGGGCGAATGGCATGGCAGCAATGGCGAAGTCTATAAAGGCGAATTCAAGCAGGGCCTGTTTGATGGCCAGGGCAGCCTGACCACTTCGGGCAGCAGCTACGTGGGCGGCTTCAAGAACGGTCGACGCAACGGTGAAGGCACCCTCAAAGAGGGGCAGATGACCTATCGCGGCGAATTCCAGGACGACCAGTACTCAGGCCTAGGCCGCCTGGAGTTGGCCGACGGCAGCCAGTACCAGGGCCAGTTCGCCCACGGCAAGCCCAATGGCGAAGGCCAGCGCAATGACGACAGTGGCAACCAGTTCAGCGGCCGCTTTGTCGATGGTCAACTGGAAGGCAATGGCACTTTCAACAGCGCCGAGGGCGATATCTATGTCGGCCAATTCAAGCAGAATCAGCTCAACGGCAAAGGCCGCTACGAGAACGCCGACGGTGATGTGTGGATCGGCCAGTTCAAGGAAGGCGCGCTGACCGGCAAAGGCGAATTGATCGGGGTCGATGGCAGCCACTATGTCGGCCAGTTTAGTGACTGGCGCTTTACCGGCGAAGGGCGACTGAACCTCACCGATGGCAGTTTCTATATCGGTGGCTTCGACAGCGACAACTATCAAGGCCGTGGCACCCTGGTACTCACCGACGGCACCGTGCAGTCCGGCACCTGGGTCAACGGCCTGCGCGTGCGCGACGCCGAGGGCAAGCTGCTGCCCGACCCACTGGAAACCGGCATACTGGCCCAAGGCCGCTTGCTCGATGACGCCCTGGCGACAGTGCCTGCGTCCACCCCGGCGGTGGAGCTGTACACCCTGGTGCTGGCGGGCGACGGCAAGCAAAGCGTGTTCCTGCGCGAGGCCGATTACGTCAGCAACCTGCTTGCCACTCGCTTCGGCGCGCGCGGGCAGGTGCGCCTGGTCAACCACCGCGACCATATTGCCGACCGCCCCCTGGCCACCCGCGAAAGCCTGCGCCGTTCCGTGCAAACCCTGGCCGAACGGACCGGGCCCGAAGACCTGGTATTCATTTACATGACTAGCCATGGCACCCATGAGCATGAACTGGTGCTCGACCAACCGCGCATGGAACTGGCCGACCTGCCCGCCGATGAACTGGCCGCCGTGCTCGCACCGCTGAAAAACCGCGACAAGGTCATCGTGATCTCCGCGTGTTACTCCGGCGGTTTCATACCGGCGCTCAAAGATGAGCGCACCCTGATCATGACCGCCTCCCGTGCGGACCGAGTGTCGTTCGGCTGCTCGGAAGAAGCAGACTTCACCTACTTCGGTGATGCCCTTTTCGCACAAGCTTTCAACCAAACGGATGATTTGCAACACGCCTTCAAACTGGCACAACTGCACGTGGCCGAACGCGAACAGGCGGACAATTTCGAAGCCTCCGAACCGCAGATCTGGGCACCTAAAGGCGTGATCGCCCATTGGCAATTATTACGTAAACAGCAGGCACGAAAGGCGCTCGAAAGCGTCTCAATGAATAGCAAGGAAGCCAAAGGCAACTAAGCTGTAACGTGTAACAAGGGGGAAACACCATGTACCTGACACCGCAGCATATCTTGCTGGCCGGGGCCTCCGGCCTCACTGGCGAACACCTGCTCGACCGCCTGCTCAACGAACCCACCGTGACCCGCGTGCTGGCACCCAGCCGCAAACCATTGGCTGAACATCCACGCCTGGAAAACCCGGTGGGCGACCCGGCGGCGTTCCTGCCGCAACTGAGCGGCCGCGTGGATATTGCCTTCTGCTGCCTGGGCACCACGATCAAAAAGGCCGGCTCGGAAGCTGCATTCCGTGCGGTCGACCTGGACATGGTGGTGGCCTTCGCCAAACGCGCACGAGAACTGGGCGCACGGCACCTGATCGTGATCAGTGCGATTGGCGCCGACCCGAAATCCTCGGTGTTCTACAACCGGGTTAAGGGGGAAATGGAACTGGCGCTGAGGGCTCAAGACTGGCCGCAGTTGACCATCGTACGTCCCTCGCTGCTGCTGGGAGAGCGGCTTGAACCGCGCCTGGCCGAACAGTTGGCCGGCCCGCTGTCACGGCTTATCCCGGGCAAGTACCACGGTATTGAAGTCTGCGAACTGGCCCGCGCCATGTGGCGCCTGGCGCTGGAAGAACAGGATGGCGTGCGGGTGGTGGAGTCGGACGAATTGCGCAAGCTCGGCAAGTAATAATGCAGGGCTGGTACTGGCCTCATCGCAGGCAAGCCAGCTCCCACATTTAGAATGCATTCCCCTGTAGGAATGGACAGCAGCCCTCATATTTGGAATGCAATCCCCCTGTGGGAATGGACTGCAGTCCTCATATTTGGAATGCAATCCCCCTGTGGGAATGGACTGCAGTCCTCATACTTGGAATGCGCCCCCCCTGTGGGAGCCGGGCTTGCCCGCGATGGGGCCGGCCCAGGCAGCCATTATCTTACAGCCCGCCCGTGGCGTTGAAGCCAACCCCCAGCACCGTCAATACCGACAGTGGCAACAACAAGGTATCGAGCAACGCACTGGCCGGCAGGTCGAGATGGGGATAGCTGGGAGCCTGCGCACCAAAGCGGTCCCTGGCGCAACAGCCGCCATTGATCGCGTACAGATCCAGGCGCGTGCCGGCATACACCACGGGCGCGCCCGGTTGCGCCGCATCCAGCGTGCGCGCCGTGGCGCAGCCGGTGAGTTGCAAAGCCATCAACAGCAGCAGCGCCTTATTCATCGCCGCCCAGATGGTGCTCGCCCCAACGCGGCAGCATGTCCTGGGGAATGTTCAACAGGTTGAGAATGCGCGCCACCACAAAGTCCACCAAGTCATCGATGGTCTGCGGCTGGTGATAGAAGCCTGGCGACGCGGGCAGGATGGTCACGCCCATGTTCGACAACTTGAGCATGTGCTCCAGGTGAATGCTCGAATACGGCGCTTCGCGTGGCACCAGGATCAATTGGCGGCGCTCCTTCAAGGTCACGTCCGCCGCCCGTTCGATCAGGTTGTTGCAGGCGCCCGTGGCAATCGCCGACAAGGTGCCGGTGGAACAAGGCACCACCACCATCGCTGCTGGCGCACCGGAGCCTGAAGCCACCGGCGACATCCAGTCCTCTTTGCCGTAGACCTTGATCTGCCCCGCCGCCGCACCGGTGTACTCGGTAAGGAACGCCTGCATCGTCTGCACCTTGGACGGCAGCGCGACATCGGTCTCGGTCGCCAGCACCAACTGCGCCGCCTTGGAGATCAGAAAATGCACCTCACGGTCTTCACGCACCAGGCAATCGAGCAGGCGCAGGCCATAGGGCGCACCGGATGCGCCGGTCATCGCCAGGGTAATGCGTTCCGGCCCGCTCATTTCAGTGCCTCGGCCAGCTTGCCGTGCAGGCCGCCGAAGCCGCCGTTGCTCATGACCACCACGTGCGTGCCGGGCTGGGCCAAGGACTTCACCTGCTCAATGATGCCTTCGAGCGAATCGCAGACTGTCGAGGGTACGGTGCACAGCGCAGCAATCGCGGGCAAATCCCAGCCAAGGTTGGCCGGTGCATACCACACCACCTGGTCGGCATCGTTGACGCTTTCGGGCAGGCCATCACGGTGCGCGCCCAGCTTCATGGAGTTGGAGCGCGGCTCGACGATGGCAATAATCTGCGCATCGCCGACGCGCTTGCGCAGGCCATCCAGGGTGGTGGCAATCGCAGTTGGGTGGTGGGCAAAGTCGTCGTAAATGGTAATCCCATTCACGTCGGCGACTTTCTCCATGCGCCGCTTAACACTCTTGAATGCGCTCAAGGCGGCGATGCCCATGGCCGGCACCACGCCGACATGCCGTGCGGCGGCCAGGCTCACCAAGGCGTTGGCCACGTTGTGCTGGCCAGTCATGCCCCAATCGACGATGCCTTGGGCCTGGCCTTCGAACAGCACTTCAAACCGTGAACCATCTTCGCTGAGCAACCTGGCCTGCCACTGCCCACCCGCGCCGGTGGTTTGCACCGGGGTCCAGCAGCCCATGTCGATCACACGCTGCAACGCAGGCTCGGTGGTGGGATGAATGACCAGGCCTTCGCTGGGAATGGTGCGCACCAAGTGGTGGAACTGCCGTTCAATCGCCGGCAGATCGGGGAAGATATCCGCGTGATCAAACTCAAGGTTATTCAGGATCGCCGTGCGCGGGCGGTAGTGGACGAACTTGGAGCGCTTGTCGAAAAAGGCGCTGTCGTACTCATCGGCCTCGATCACAAAAAACGGGGTCTCTCCCAGCCGCGCCGATACCGAGAAGTTCTGCGGCACACCGCCAATCAGGAACCCCGGGCTCATGCCCGCATGCTCTAGCACCCAGGCGAGCATGCTGCTGGTGGTGGTCTTACCGTGAGTGCCCGCCACTGCCAGGACCCAACGGCCTTGCAGCACATGGTCGGCCAGCCACTGCGGGCCGGAGACGTAAGGCAAGCCTTTGTTCAGTACGTATTCCACTGCCGGGTTGCCGCGCGACATGGCGTTGCCGATCACGACCAGGTCCGGCACCGGGTCGAATTGCGCGGGGTCGTAACCTTGGGTCAGCTCAATCCCTTGCGCCTGTAGCTGCGTGCTCATGGGGGGATAAACATTGGCATCGGAGCCTGTTACGTGATGGCCCAGCTCCTTGGCCAGAACCGCCATCGAACCCATGAACGTACCGCAGATACCCAGAATATGAATGTGCATAGTCGACCTCGTAAACATCGAGGCAGGTTAGCGTAGGGTGGGAAAGTTCGCACGCTTTAGCTGAGCGCGAAACGCCCGCCGGTAGGATCCGGCGGGCAAAAGGGATGACTTAAACCGGGATGCCAGCTTTTTTAAGCTCAGCGTCTTTCAAGGTCATGATTCGGTCGACGGTTTTTTTCAAGGCATGATAACGACGCTCGATCACGCCTAGGCGGCCACCGGTACCAGGGGACGTTTGCGACTCGATGTGAGGCTTGAAAATCAGGTCGTGGTCCTCCGCCAGTTGTTTCATATGGGTTTCTGAAACGTCCAGTAACTGCTCAAGGTTCCTCATGCGTGCCTCACGCTCCTTGGGCCAGGCATCGCCCATGGCAAGCCGGTCTCCGGTGTTTCCCGCCAGCGTGATGATGAGATTGGCAAACTCCAGCAGCACTTTCTCTACCCGATCCAGATGGCGCGTGGCCACAGGCGCAGGCTCGTCGGGTGCGTATGGCGTCACGACTGGCGGCGCTGCCTTCTGATCGGGCTGTGCAACGCCGGGTAAATGCGGTGGCGGTGGCACCACTGGCGACGGTACGTATTGGCCCTTGATCGCTTCCCCCGCAGCCACGGACCCGGCATACGCCCCCACATTGATCGGCGCACTGACCATACCATTGACGCCTGCGTTGATGAACGCATCCTTGACCATCTTGCCGGTAGAGGGCGATGTAGAAATAACACCCGCCTTGACCAGCCTGTCGGCATCCAACAACCGCTGGGTGACATCAGCCACGCTGACCTTGGGTGATTCCTCCGGTTTCACAGGGGCGGTGCCACCGCGGGGGGGGCGTCTGCGGCCCCTTGGTCAGCGCGTCCTTGAGCCTACTGGCAGTCGACTGGCCTGAACTGCCTGCGGTCACACTGGTGCCAGGGGTCTCGTGGTTTGTCGTCGGCTTTTTCCCACCCGCCGTGGTTGGGGGCCGGGTGGGCGTGGGACTGACCGGGGCAGGCGGCACCCTGGGCGATGGCGTAGGCGATACGGGAGGTGCGGGCCGGGATCCACCCCCGAACCGACGCCCGAAGATTCCACGCTTGACGCGCACCTTCGACGTTTGATCAGCCTCCTGCTCAGGCGACTGCGTTTCAGGCTCAGGCTCAATGGGGTGCATCGGTTCGCCCCAGCCCGCCTTTAAAGGGGGCGGTGGGGACGCAGGCGTAACATCAAGTTGAACAGGGAGTTGTGGCACAGGAGTCGTTATTGGACTTGTAATATTCATGTGTTGTCACCCTAGAAGTTTCAAACAACGGTGTTTAAGGGCAATTAATGCTCTGCCCTTATTCCATCAGTGCTTAAAACAACGCGCCACGTTCCGGGACGACGTGAGCGCGTAGAGCGATAAAAAACCTTAAATAACGTGGGACAAAAACAAGTAGTCCGCAATAACGGAGTTATTCCGACAACTGTCGCGCCCCCTAATGCATGGCGCCCCGTGAAATACCATGTTTGCGTAACTTGCGGTACAGCGTATTGCGACTGACGCCCAACTGTTCCGCCACATGGCTCATATGCCAGCGCTGCTGCGCCAACGCATCGAGTAATGCCTGGCGCTCGGCGCTTTCCAGTGGCAAAGCGTACGGCGCATCCGCTCTCGCCCCTTGCGGCCGAGCCTGGCGAATCAGCGCCGGCAAGTCTTCAAGACCGACTCTCCCTCCCTCACAGAGCGCCACCACCGTGCGCAACACGGTACGCATCTGCCGCAGGTTGCCGGGCCAGTGGAATGCCAACAAGGCCTGGCGCGTCGACTCGTCGAGCATCACCTGTTCGCTGCCTGCTTCCTGGGCCAGGAGGAAATCCAACAGTTGCGACTTGTCACTGCGCTCGCGCAACGGCGGCAGGGCCACTTCCAAGCCGTTCAAGCGGTAGTACAGGTCTTCACGAAAGCTGCCATCGGCCACCCGTTCCAGCAAATTGCGGTGCGTGGCGCTGATGATGCGCACGTTCACGGCTTGGGGTTCGCCGCCGATAGGCACCACCAGACGGTCCTCCAGCACCCTTAACAGGCGGGTTTGCAACGCCAGGGGCATGTCGCCGATTTCGTCGAGAAACAGCGTGCCACCATCGGCCTGTTGCAGCTTGCCGCGCATGCCTTCTTTAAGGGCACCGGTGAAACTGCCGGCGCGATAGCCAAACAATTCGCTCTCGATCAGGTTTTCTGGAATCGCCGCACAGTTCAGCGCAACAAAGGCCTTGTCGCCCCGCTGGCTGCCCTGATGCACGGCCTTGGCGAAGGCTTCTTTACCGCAGCCGGTTTCGCCGTTGATCAGCAAGGGCACATCGCGCTCGAACACTCGCGAGGCCTTGCGCAGCTCATTTTGCAACGCCGGGTCACCCAGGCAGATACCCAATGGGCGTGACGCCTGCGGCTTGATGATAGGCGCAGGCGCACTGCGGGGCTGGCCTCGCAGCGCTGCAAATAAAGGCCGACCATCGCGGGTACGCAGTGGCCAACTGGCCGTGGCATTTGCGCTGGCTCGCCCCAGCAACTGGTCCAGGGAACAGTCGAAAAACGCTTCCACCGGCTGGCCCACCAAGCCGCCGCGCAACTGCCCCAACAGGTTCAGGGCGCTCTGGTTGACCGCACAAATGCGCCCTTCGCCATCAAACGCAAGCAAGCCTTCGCTGAATAACCCAACCGACTCGGCCTGCAGGTGAAAACGCAACAGCCAGTGGTGTTCGAAGTGGCGCAGGAAGTAGCAACTTTCGATCATCTTGGCCGACAGGTTCACCAGCGCCATGGTGTGGAACTGACTTTGGCGCGACACGGCTTCGCGGGCCGAGGACACATCCAGCACCGCCAGCAATTCACCATGAGGGTCGAACACCGGGCTGGCCGAACAGGTCAGCCCGGTATGACGGCCGCGAAAATGCTCGTCACGGTGGATCGTCAACGACTGCCGCTCCACCAGGCAGGTGCCGATGCCGTTAGTGCCTTCGCAGGCTTCGCTCCAGTCAGCGCCCAGCCATAAGCCGGCGCGCTCGAAAATCTTGCGCTCCGACGGCGCAGTGACACAGTTGAGGATCACCCCGCGCGCATCGGTGAGCAGCACCGCATGACCGGCGCCGGAGAGTTGCTGGTGCAGGCTGTTCATTTCGCTGCCGGCGATGTGCAGCACTTGGCGCAGGCGTTCGCGACTTTCCAGCAGGCGCCCGTGTTCAAGCACGGTAGGCGCGATGGTCAGCGCCGGGTCGAGGTGGTAGTCCTCCACGCAGCGCAGCCAGGAGCGGGCGATGGACGGATCGCTGCCCGGCCCCTGGGAAAGCTCTTGGCCACGGGTGACGGTCAAGACTTGCTGGGCATGGCGACTGAAATGATCGTTATGCATGTTCTTATTATTCTCCCTGCGTGAGAACGCCCAGCATCCCCCAGCCATTCGGCCATTGCAATCCCGGCCCGACCCACCGGTCACAGGCTGTACCGTTTGTGGCACAAACTGTCACCTCGCCTGTACCGCACCTGTCACGGCAACGCCTTGCGATAAAGCCCAACTCATTGATTTTGCTGGCCCGCACAGCAGTGGCCCAACCTTTGCTCTACGCTTTATAACGCGCTTGCCGCGCTGTACTCCAATAAACATAAAAGCAGGAGATGCCCACCATGCGTTATGCACACCCCGGTACTGAAGGCGCCATCGTTTCGTTCAAGGCCAAATACGGCAACTACATCGGCGGCGAATTCGTGGCGCCAGTCGATGGCAACTATTTCGCCAACACCTCGCCGGTCAACGGCAAGCCGATTGCCGACTTCCCGCGCTCCACTGCCAAAGACATCGACAAGGCGTTGGACGCCGCCCACGCCGCCGCGGATGCCTGGGGCAAAACCTCGGCCCAGGACCGTTCGCTGGTGCTGCTGAAAATCGCCGACCGCATCGAGCAAAACCTCGAACTGCTGGCCATCACCGAAACCTGGGACAACGGCAAGGCCGTGCGCGAAACCCTCAACGCCGACATCCCCCTGGCCGCCGACCACTTCCGCTACTTCGCCGGCTGCATCCGCGCCCAAGAAGGCAGTAGCGCCGAAATCAACGAACTCACCGCCGCCTACCACTTCCACGAACCGCTGGGCGTGGTCGGCCAGATCATCCCGTGGAACTTCCCGCTGCTGATGGCCGCGTGGAAACTCGCGCCAGCCCTGGCCGCCGGTAACTGCGTAGTGCTCAAGCCCGCCGAGCAAACGCCGCTGGGCATCAGCGTGCTGATGGAGCTGATCGGCGACCTGCTGCCTCCAGGCGTGCTGAACGTGGTGCACGGTTTCGGTAAGGAAGCCGGCGAAGCCCTTGCCACCAGCAAGCGCATCGCCAAGATCGCCTTCACCGGCTCAACGCCTGTGGGCTCGCACATCATGCATGCCGCGGCGGAGAACATCATTCCGTCCACGGTCGAGCTGGGCGGCAAGTCGCCGAACATCTTCTTCGCCGACATCATGAAAGCGGAACCTGCATTTATCGAAAAAGCCGCCGAAGGCCTGGTGCTGGCGTTCTTCAACCAGGGCGAAGTGTGCACCTGCCCTTCCCGCGCTCTGGTGGAAGAGTCGATCTACGACGACTTCATGAAAGTGGTGATGAAGAAGGTCGAGTCGATCAAGCGTGGCGACCCGCTGGACACCGACACCATGGTTGGCGCCCAAGCGTCCGAGCAGCAGTTCGACAAGATCCTGTCCTACCTGGAAATCGCCAAGGGTGAAGGCGCACAACTGCTCACGGGCGGCAAGGTCGAGAAGCTCACGGGCGACCTGGCCACCGGTTATTACATCCAGCCGACCCTGCTCAAGGGCACCAACGACATGCGTGTGTTCCAGGAAGAAATCTTCGGCCCGGTGGTGAGCATCACCACCTTCAAGGACGAAGCCGAAGCCCTGGCGATTGCCAACGACACCGAGTTCGGCCTGGGCGCTGGCCTGTGGACCCGCGACATCAACCGCGCCTACCGCATGGGCCGGGCGATCAAGGCTGGCCGCGTGTGGACCAACTGCTACCACCTGTACCCGGCGCATGCCGCGTTTGGCGGTTACAAGAAGTCTGGCGTGGGCCGTGAAACCCACAAGATGATGTTGGATCACTACCAGCAGACCAAGAACTTGCTGGTGAGCTACGACATTAATCCGTTGGGCTTTTTCTAACTTAGCCCTGTAGCAAGCAACCCGCTCCCAACTTGAAATGCGATCAAGTGTGGGAGCTGGCTTGCCTGCGATAACGGTGTATCAGCCAAATAAGGGGTAGCTGACAGGCCGCTATCGCAGGCAAGCCAGCTCCCACATTTGATATCACAAGCAATTGCTACCTCGTTCGGCACAAAGACGCCGAGTCAAAAACAATAAAAATGGAAGGTACTTCCCATGCCTAGCGAACCCACTGGTTCTTCTGTCGACTTCGAAAAAGTCGGCACCGATTATTTTCAACAACGCGAACTGAAAAAAGGCGCCGCCGGCTGGGTACTACTGGTTGGCCTTGGCGTCGCCTATGTTATTTCCGGCGATTACGCCGGCTGGAACTTCGGCCTGGCCCAGGGCGGCTGGGGCGGCATGTTCCTCGCCACTTTGCTGATGGCCACCATGTACCTGTGCATGTGCTTTTCCCTGGCTGAGCTGTCCTCCATGATCCCCACTGCTGGCGGTGGCTACGGTTTTGCCCGCAGCGCCTTCGGCCCCTGGGGCGGGTTCCTCACCGGCACTGCCATCCTTATCGAATACGCCATCGCACCCGCCGCCATCGCGGTGTTTATCGGCGCCTATTGCGAGTCGTTGTTCGGCATTGGCGGCTGGATGATCTACCTGGCGTTCTACATTATCTTTATCGGCATCCACATTTTTGGTGTGGGTGAAGCCTTGAAGCTGATGTTCGTGATCACCGCCATCGCCGCGATTGCCCTGGGCGTGTTCCTGGTGTCGATGGTGCCGCACTTCAACGTCGCCAACCTGCTGGATATACCCGTGACCGAGGCCAAGGGCGCCAGCAGCTTCCTGCCGTTCGGCTACGTCGGCGTGTGGGCCGCGATCCCTTATGCCATCTGGTTTTTCCTGGCGGTGGAAGGCGTGCCGCTGGCCGCTGAAGAAACCAAGAATCCCAAGCGCGACCTGCCGCGCGGGCTGATTGGCGCCATTGTGGTGCTGACCAGTTTTGCCCTGTTGATCCTGGTGATCGCGCCGGGCGGTGCAGGGACTTACGCGCTGATCAAATCCGGCAACCCGCTGGTTGAAGCGCTGGCGTTGTCCTACGGCGGTTCCACTTGGATGGGCAGCTTCGTCAACCTGGTCGGGCTGGCGGGTTTGATCGCGAGCTTTTTCTCGATTATCTACGCCTATTCGCGGCAGATCTTTGCCTTGTCCCGTGCCGGTTACCTGCCACGTAAATTGTCCGAGACCAACAAGAGCAAAGCGCCGGTATTGGCGCTGGTGATCCCCGGGATTATCGGGTTTGGCCTGTCGCTGACCGGCCAGGGTGACTTGCTGATCCTGGTGGCGGTGTTTGGCGCCACGATTTCCTACGTGTTGATGATGGCCGCCCACATCACCCTGCGCATCCGTCGCCCTAAAATGGAGCGGCCATACCGCACGCCGGGTGGCATCTTCACCTCAGGCGTGGCGCTGGTGCTGGCTTGCGTGGCCGTGGTGGCGGGCTTTCTGGTGGACCCGCGCGTGGTGATTGGCGCGGCGATCATCTATGGAGTATTAATTGCTTACTTTGCTTTCTACAGCCGGCATCACTTGGTAGCAGGCACGCCGGAAGAGGAATTCGCGGCGATCCAGGCCGCAGAGGCCGCCCTGCACTAACTGCCGAAAACCTCGACGCGGCGCCTTGCCCACAGCAGGCCCGCGCCATCAAGGAGACACTGTATGGCAAGCTTTTCCCACGCGGTGGGCGCTCAAACCTACCGCTTCGACAGCCTCAAGGACGTGATGGCCAAAGCCAGCCCGGCACGCTCCGGGGACTTCCTCGCCGGTGTCGCCGCGCAGAATGACGGCGAACGTGTGGCGGCGCAGATGGCGCTGGCGAATATCCCGCTCAAGCACTTCCTGCAGGAAGCACTGATTCCTTATGAAAGCGATGAAGTCACCCGGCTGATCATCGACACCCACGATAAACAGGCGTTTGCAGCGGTCAGCCACCTCACGGTCGGCGGCCTGCGCGACTGGCTGCTCAGCGATGCGGCCGATGAACAGGCCCTACGTGCATTGGCGCCAGGGCTGACACCGGAAATGGCCGCGGCCGTGTCCAAGATCATGCGCGTGCAAGACCTGGTGCTGGTGGCGCAGAAGATCCGCGTGGTCACTCAGTTTCGCGGCACCCTGGGCCTGCGCGGGCGCTTGTCCACGCGCTTGCAGCCCAACCACCCCACCGACGAACCGGCCGGCATCGCTGCGAGCATTCTCGACGGCCTGCTGTACGGCAACGGCGACGCCATGATCGGCATCAACCCGGCCACCGACAGCATCGCCTCGATCTGCGCCATGTTGGAGATGCTCGACGCGATCATCCAGCGCTACGAGATCCCCACCCAAGCCTGCGTGCTCACCCACGTCACCACCTCCATCGAAGCGATCAACCGCGGCGTACCGCTGGACCTGGTGTTTCAGTCGATTGCCGGTACCGAAGCGGCCAATGCCAGTTTCGGGATCAACCTGAACGTGCTGCAGGAAGGTTACGAGGCGGGCTTAAGCCTCAAGCGCGGCACCCTGGGCCAGAACCTGATGTACTTCGAAACCGGCCAGGGCAGCGCCTTGTCGGCCAATGCGCACTTTGGCGTCGACCAGCAAACCTGTGAAACCCGAGCCTACGCCGTGGCCCGGCACTTCAAGCCGTTTCTGGTGAACACCGTGGTCGGCTTTATCGGCCCGGAGTACCTGTACAACGGCAAGCAGATTATCCGCGCCGGCCTTGAAGACCACTTCTGCGGCAAACTGCTCGGCGTACCCATGGGTTGCGACATCTGCTACACCAACCACGCCGAAGCCGACCAGGACGACATGGACACCCTGCTGACCCTCCTCGGCGTGGCCGGCATCAACTTCATCATGGGCATCCCCGGCTCCGACGACATCATGCTCAACTACCAGACCACCTCGTTCCACGACGCCCTGTACGCCCGGCAAACATTGGGTTTAAAACCGGCGCCGGAGTTCGAGCAGTGGCTGGCGAAAATGGGCATCTTCACGCAGGCTGATGGCAAGGTGCATTTTGGCAATAGCTTGCCGCCGGCCTTTCGTCACGCCTTGGCGCAATTGGGATGAAGGAGCCGACTGTGCAACCAGAATTGCCTGACAACCCATGGCTGGAACTGCGCCGCCTGACCCCGGCGCGTATTGCCCTGGGCCGCACCGGCACCAGCCTTCCCACCAGCGCCCAACTGGACTTCCAGTTTGCCCACGCCCAGGCGCGGGACGCGGTGCACCTGCCCTTCGATCACGCCGGGCTCAGCCACCAATTGGCCGAACGTGGCCGAGACAGCCTGTTGTTGCACAGCGCCGCCACGGACCGGCACATCTACCTGCAACGCCCGGACCTGGGGCGACGCCTGAGCGATGAGTCGGCGCAAACGCTGCGCGACTACGCCTTGGCTCAGCCCGGTGGTGTGGACTTGGCCATCGTGGTGGCCGATGGCCTGTCGGCACTGGCCGTGCATAAACACACGGCGCCGTTTCTGGCGCGCCTGGAAGAACAGACCCACGCCGAAGGCTGGTCCTTGTCACCGGTGATCCTGGTGGAGCAAGGCCGCGTGGCGGTGGCCGATGAAATCGGGCAGCTACTGGGCGCCAAGATGGTGGTGATCCTGATCGGCGAACGGCCGGGGCTCAGCTCGCCGGACAGCCTGGGCCTGTATTTCACCTACAACCCCAAGGTCGGCCTCACCGATGCCTATCGCAACTGCATCTCCAATGTGCGGCTGGAGGGCTTGAGTTATGGCATGGCGGCCCATCGCCTGCTGTACTTGATGCGCGAGGCGTGTCGCCGGCAGTTGTCGGGGGTCAATCTCAAGGATGAGGCGCAGGTTCAGACCCTCGAATCCGACGACCCGGACCTGATGAAAGGCAATTTCCTGCTCAGCCCGGCAGATGACCGATAGCGGCACGATTGCGCTTTTTGGCGTCATTAGGCAGCATCGAGTCACGGCCGCTCGTGTGGTCATACCCCATTTGGAAGTTGAGGCCTGGCATGCGGATTACTCAAGCGACCCTGGAACACCTGGACCTGTTGACCCCGTTGTTCGTCAAATACCGCGAGTTCTATGGGGCCCTGCCGTTCCCGGATTCGTCACGGGCCTTTTTGGAAAAGCGCCTGCGGCGCAAGGAGTCGGTGATCTACCTGGCCCTGGCCGACGATGACGACAAGCGGCTGCTGGGGTTTTGCCAGCTGTACCCGAGCTTTTCTTCGCTGTCGCTCAAGCGGGTGTGGATCCTCAACGACATCTATGTGGCCGAGGATGCGCGTCGGCAACTGGTGGCCGACAACCTGATGCGCACGGCCAAGAAAATGGCCAAGGACACCCACGCGGTGCGCCTGCGGGTATCGACAAGCAGCGATAACGACGTGGCGCAGAAGACCTACGAGTCGATTGGGTTTCGCGAAGACACCGAATTCAAAAACTACGTGTTGCCGATCAACGAAGACTGAAAACCAGTCAGCCAAACACCGCAATACTCTTGTGGGAGCTGGCTTGCCTACGATGACGGAGTGTCAGCGAGCATTTCTCATACTGACCCACCGCTATCGCAGGCAAGCCAGCTCCCACATTGGGTCCGGCGACTGGCTTGAAGCCCAACCCCTTCACAATTTCGCGACACTCCCCGCTACAAAAGCCACACGCTTTTCACCTCTCAATCCGTATAATGCCGACCTTTCAGGGTTGTAAGAACCGCGACAATTACTTGTAGCCTTATTGCCTGAGCTTCCGCACAAGCCCGCTGAGCCGGGCTATTCACACAGGTGCCATCCATGGATTTCAACCCGCTCGACCTTATCCTGCATCTCGACGTCTACCTCGACATGCTGGTAACCAATTACGGTCCGTGGATCTACGCCATTCTGTTCCTGGTGATTTTTTGCGAAACCGGCCTGGTGGTCATGCCCTTCCTGCCGGGCGACTCCTTGCTGTTCATCGCCGGCGCCGTCGCGGCCGGTGGCGGTATGGACCCGGTATTGCTGGGCGGCCTATTGATGCTGGCGGCGATCCTCGGCGACAGCACCAACTACGTGATCGGACGAACGGCGGGCGAGCGCTTGTTCAGCAACCCGAACTCCAAGATCTTCCGCCGCGACTACCTGCAAAAAACCCACGACTTCTACGACAAGCACGGCGGCAAGACCGTGACCCTGGCGCGCTTCCTGCCGATCCTGCGCACCTTCGCGCCGTTCGTCGCGGGCGTGGCCAAGATGCCGTATCCGCGCTTCTTCGGCTTCAGCGTACTGGGCACCATCCTGTGGGTCGGCGGCCTGGTGACCTTGGGTTACTTCTTCGGCAACGTGCCTTTTATCAAGAAGAACCTGTCGCTGCTGGTGGTGTTCATCATCCTGCTGTCCCTGGTGCCGATGATTATTGGCGTGGTGCGCAGCCGCTTTGGCCGCACGTCCTCCGAAGCCAACCCGCACTGACCGCCCATGTGGTCCCTCAACGCCTGGCGTCGCCGGCGCCTGCTGGCCAAGCACCCGATTGCCGATGACACCTGGCAACGGGTGCGCCACCACCTGACCTTCCTCGACGGCCTCACGCCAGAGCAAGACCAGTGGCTGCGCGAAGCCTGCGTGGTGTTCCTCAGCGAAAAACACCTCACCGCCCTGCCCGGCGTCGAACTGCACCAGGAACAACGCCTGCTGCTCGCCGCCCAGGCGCAATTGCCGCTGATGAACCTGGGCGACCTCGACTGGTACCAAGGCTTCCATGAGATCGTGCTGTACCCCGACGACTTCCTCAGCCCGCAACGCCATCGCGATGCCAGCGGCGTGGAGCATGAGTGGGACGGCGAACACAGCGGCGAAGCCTGGCAACAAGGCCCGGTGATCCTCGCCTGGCCCGGCGTGCTCGCCAGCGGCCAATGGGAAGGCTACAACCTGGTCATCCACGAACTGGCGCACAAGCTGGACATGCTCAACGGCGACGCCAATGGCCTGCCACCGCTGCACCACGACATGCGCGTGCAGGACTGGGCCAGCGTCATGCAAGGCGCCTTCGATGACCTCAACCGCCAGTTGGACGCCAACCCGGACGCCGAGACCGAGATAGACCATTACGCTGCGGAAAACCCGGCGGAATTCTTTGCCGTTACTAGTGAATATTTCTTCAGCGCCCCGGATTTACTGGTCAATAGTTATCCAGAGGTGTACGCCCAACTCAGCCGCTTTTATCGCCAGGATCCCCTGGCCCGCCTGACTCAACTGCAAGCCAGCGACCCGCGCTACTCGCCACAGGGCGAATGACCGTACGACGCTTGGCGCATGGCATCGGCGTCAGAATATGCCTATAATCGCCGCCACTTTTAGGCCAATCCGGCCATGTCATATGGCCAACTAACGGGGGCAACGCCCAATGAGCTACAGCAAGATTCCGGCTGGCAAAGACCTGCCGAACGACATCTACGTCGCCATCGAAATTCCGGCCAACCACGCGCCGATCAAATACGAAATCGACAAAGACAGCGACTGCCTGTTCGTTGACCGTTTCATGGCCACCCCGATGTTCTACCCGGCCAACTACGGTTTCATCCCCAACACCCTGGCTGACGACGGTGACCCCCTCGACGTGCTGGTCGTGACCCCTTACCCGGTCACCCCAGGCTCGGTCATCCGCGCGCGCCCAGTCGGCATCCTGAACATGACCGACGACGGCGGCGGCGATGCCAAAGTCATCGCCGTGCCACACGACAAGCTGTCCCAGCTGTACGTGGACGTGAAGGAATACACCGACCTGCCGCCACTGCTGCTGGAACAGATCAAGCACTTCTTCGAGAACTACAAAGACCTCGAAAAAGGCAAATGGGTGAAGATCGACGGTTGGGGCAACGCAGACGCCGCCCGCGCCGAGATCATGAAGTCGGTTGCCGCCTACAAAGGCTGAGACCCGCGCCTCATTGCCACGGCAAATAAAAAGCCCCGTTAATTCGGGGCTTTTTTATGGGCCTGATTAAACATCAAGTTCAATATTTATTTGCAGCGTTTAACTAAGTTGCACACCTGAAAGATCCAGCCACAACTAAGCCAAATCCTACAACCGCAAATCAACGCATGGTTTATTTGATTAGACTTTCCGGACAGTAAACTCTGCGTTTATGAATACATCAGGTGATCGTTTAAAAGCGCTACTACGGGAAGTTCATCTTTCCGCCTCTGACTTCGCCAAGAACCGCGGCGTCACGCCTCAGCACGTGAACAACTGGTTCAAACGCGGCGTCCCCATGGGCCGACTCAATGAGATCGCAGAATTGCTGTGCGTCTCAAGTCGCTGGTTAAGCGACGGCAAAGGCCCCAAACACCCGCCCGCCAACTACCTGTTGGAAGGCCCTACCGCAAGGATTGCAACCACCCGCGAAGACATAGGCAAATACCTCACAGGCCCCGCCTGCCGCCCGGAAAAAACCGACGTGGAGATCCCTCTCCACCCCACCTTCACCTCAACCGAACGCATCCGCGTCTCCCTGCACTGCCTCCAAACGCTCAACGTAAACCACGACCGCGCGATAGGCGCCTACATGGTCGACAACAGCATGATCGACATCATCCAACAAGGCGCTACCCTCGCCATCGACCGAGGCCGCACCCAAATCATCGACGGCGAAATCTACGCCGTCGAACACGACGGCATGCTGCGCATCAAATACCTCTACAACCGTCCTGGCGGCGGTCTGCGCATGCGCAGCCACAACGCCAGCGAACACCCGGACGAATACCTCAACCACGAGGAACGCTTCGAGCAAAGCTTCAAGATTGTCGGCTGGGTATTCTGGTGGTCCACCCTCAACAACCGCCGCCCTCCGGTGCCCCTGGATGAACACCTGCTGGGCTGGGAAGGCTCTAAATCGGAACCGGAGGTGGGCAACTGAAGTGAATGTGGGTATCATGCGCCGCACATTTGGCAGGGGTCGCTTTTAGCTGGCGCCCTGCCGGCGAAGCGGAGGAGTTCCCGCGGATGCCCCTACTATTCAGCCCGACGCCATGTGGGCTGAGCGATTTGAAGGCTGGTGAGGTTTGTCAAAAACAAGCTGAGGCAGTCCCCGAGAAGCCGGCCACAAGCCGGCTTTTTAATGCCTGTAAGAATGCAGTTCAATTGCCCAACAGCTGCTGGACAATTGAATCGTCAACAAAGGCGGGCAGGTATCCTACCCACTCTTCAATACGCGTCATTTAGGCTGCAAACACTCCACAGCCCTATCCGCCACCCTCTTCGCCATCTCCACCAAGTGCATTACCGCCCTCTGTGGTGCAGCCACTGACTCGCCGATCACTTGCGACGTAGCCAGCGCACAATGCAGCAGCTCAGCCACCTGCACCCAGGCATCCTCGAAGCTCAGTTCTTCATTGACCGTGAATGGGGTGGTCGCGCCTGACGACGGCAAATCCGAAACAACGTTATCCATAGCAAAACTCCAATCGATAATTTGAAGCTGCCATTTACGCGACTAAACGAAAGGTGGCAGCTGTACGCAGGTTAGTCGACCGGACGATTGGAACCCGGCGCACCCGAAGGTGCCCTGCGCACAGCCACCATAAGATGCAGGCGATGGGGTGCCTGACTCATGAGTTGCTTATGCGCCAATCGAAGCCGGGCGACTAAACCCGATCACTGAATTAGCAGTGACGGTCAGCAGCCTAGTCACCCAATTCCACTGGCGCAAGCGGTTGGGATTCTCTCGGAAACGTCCTGCAAAGGAAAGGGATCGGACCTGCTGGCTACTCAAAATCAGGCAATTCATTCCTGTTCTGCACAGCAACCCGGAGGCCTGAAATCGGGCGCAAACCATTGTCCACTTTAAGTTGACAGTAAGACTCCTCCCACCCGATTTATCCCACATTACCCACCCATTAATCTGTGCCCATGTTGAACGCAACGCCCAACCAACCTAAACAAAAAAGGATTCAACCATGAGCACTGCAACCTACAACCGCTTGAACAAAGACGACGCCATTGTTCTGCTGGTCGACCACCAGACCGGCCTGATCTCCCTGGTGCAGGACTTCTCCCCCAACGAGTTCAAGAACAATGTGCTGGCCCTGGCTGACCTGGCCAAGTTCTTCAACTTGCCGACCATCCTCACTACCAGTTTCGAGCAAGGCCCTAACGGCCCGCTGGTGCCGGAGCTGAAGGAGATGTTCCCGGACGCGCCGTATATCGCTCGCCCTGGTCAGATCAACGCCTGGGACAACGAGGATTTCGTCAAGGCGATCAAAGCCACCGGGCGTAAGCAGATCATCATTGCCGGCGTGGTGACGGATGTGTGTGTGGCGTTCCCGACCTTGTCGGCGCTGGCAGAAGGCTTTGAGGTGTTTGTGGTGACGGATGCGTCGGGCACGTTCAATACCACTGTGCAGCAGGCGGCGTGGAGCCGGATGACGCAGGCCGGTGCGCAGTTGATGAACTGGTTCTCGGTGGCGTGTGAGTTGCACCGCGACTGGCGCAACGACATCGAAGGGCTGGGGAATCTGTTGTCCCAGCGCATTCCTAACTATCGCAATTTGATGAATGGGTATGCGGCGCTGACTGCTCATCAGAAGTAAACCAGCCGAGCATCACAAAAGCCTGCCTTTAAGCGCAGGCTTTTTTATGGGCGAATGGTTCTGTTCAGCCTGAATCAGGGGACCCCGTCAGACGTCCTTAATCCAGGATCAAGTGCGGCAAAAACCGGCTTGAGTCCTTGGTGATCAAGCTATTGTCCTCGCGCACACCGATGCCGGCGGCCTGGTCGCCAATTACCCAAGAGCCGATCAGCGTGTAGCTGTCACCAAATTTTGGCAGCGGTGCGAACTCTTGAAGGATGAACGGTGCGTCCGTGTAGGGCCCGTCTTCTTTTAGGATCAGGCCGTCGGCGGTTTGCAGTTCGATGTTGGCGCCTTCCCGGGAGAAGAACGGTTTGCGCACCCAACCTTTTGGCACGGCTTTGCCTGGGTCGGTGTCCAGGTGGGACGCAAGCAGGTTGGGGTGGCCTTGGTTGAATTCCCACAGCAGCGGCAGGATGCCTTTGTTGGAGAGGATGGATTTCCACGCAGGCTCGAAGAACTGCGTGTCGCTCTGGGCAATCGCGGCACCAAAGGGCTCGTGGAAGATGAACTCCCAGGCGTGCAGTTTGAACAGGTGAGGGATCCAGCGATCTTCAAGGTCGACGAAGCGGCCCTCGCTGGTCAGGCCGATGTCTTCGATGTCGATATGGCGCGATTCGATGCCGACCTTTTCGGCGACCAAACGCAGGTAGTCGGTGGTGCCTTTGTCTTCGATCGAGTCTTTCATCGAAGCGAAGTAGAACGGCTGGTTGACCTGCAGTTGGGCAAAGGCCTGGTGCAGTTTGGTGTCGATGCTGTTGAACTGGTCGGCGTGCTTGGGCAGCAGGCCGCGTTCGATGCATTGTTCCAGCCAGCCCCATTGAAACGCCGCGGCCTCGTAGAGGCTGGTGGGGGTGTCGTAGTTGAGTTCCAGCAACTTGGCGGGCCCGCTACCGTTGTAGGAGAAGTCCATGCGCCCGTACAGGTGCGGGTGACCTTCGAGCCATGAGGTGCGGATCATGTCGTAGAAAGGCGCGGGGATGCTCAGCCGCTCAAGCAGTTCTTCGCTGTGGACCACGCGGGCGACGAGGTCCATGCACATGTCATGGAGCTCGGTGGTCGGGTCTTCGAGGTCGCGCTCAATTTGCTTGAGCGTGAACTGGTAGTACGCGCTTTCGTCCCAGTAGGGTTCGTCGTCGATGGTATGGAACAGGAAGCCAAGACTCTCGGCGGTGTGTTTCCAGTCATGACGCTCTGCGCATTGAATCTTCTTCATGGCCGGTTTCCTTAGCTGCTCGACCCGCCGCCCCAGCCGCTGCGTGCGCTGGCTTTGCTGCCAAAGCCGCCCCGGGAGGTGGCCGATGAAACCGAGCTCGACTTAGGTGAAGAGCGCAGCGTGTTGGTGTAATTGCTGCTGCCGTACCGTGCCTGGTTAGAGCGGCCAAAGGTCGCCCCATTGGACACGCGTTGGTTGAGCGTCGAATTGCCGTAGTTGCCGCGATCATCGCGATAGCGGTACACCGGTTCCGAGCGGTAGCTGTTGCGGTTGTTGCTCAGCATGTTGCCGATCAGCAGGCCAGTCAGCAGGCTGCTGGTGGAGAAGCCTGAGCCGCCGCCGCTGGCCTGAGCGTTGGCCGCTTGCGCATTGGCAGCGTCGACCTGGGATTGGGTCACCTGGCCTTCGGCGGTCAGTTCGAAACCGCCCAAGCGCGGGATGAATTTGCCGGTGGAGTCTTGCTGGCACCAGTCAGCGACAAAGTCGGCGTCGCAATCGGCCTGGCTGTCGTACACCGGCGCAATGCGGCGATGCTCGGCCATGGCTGTCATGTAGGCGTCCGAGCAGACGTCCACCGGAAGCTTTTCATCGGCGCATTGCTGTACCGACTGAAAGTTGTACTTCTTTTGCAGGTCGTAGGTTTTTTCCGTTGGGCCACAGCCGGATATCGCCATGGCGACCGACGCTGCCAGCGAAAGCTGGACGTACTTGCTTCGTTTCATCGGGAGCTCCGTGGGCAATCAGTTCGAGGTGGGCGTCATGCACGCGGCATTCAGCATGCCGACGCTGATGGCCACCGCGGCCACGTAGATACCGGCTGCCAGTTCGCCCTTCTTGATGCGCTCGGACGTGCCTTTGAGCACCAGGCTGGTCAGCAAGAACGCCAGCAGCTGGACGACGGCGGCGATCACCGCCCAGACGACGAAGTCAAGAACGTTGATCGAGTAGGCAATCACGTTACTGGCCGGAATGGCGAAACCGACGATGGCACCGCCCAGGGCGACCGCTGCGGAAGTGTTGCCCGCACGGATCAGTTCGAACTCCTTGTGCGGGGTGATGCGGGTGTAAATGAACTGGAACAGCACAAACAGTACCGCAGCCCCCAGGATGTAGAGGACAAAGCCGAGCACGGCAGCTTTGTTGAGGGAGATGGAGAGTGCTTCTAGCATGGACGGCTTCCTTTTTTAGAGCGTAGTCAGGTCGGTGGTGTACAGCGAAATGCCCAGCGATGTGCTCAGGCTGATGGTGCCTTCGGCATCCTCTTCGACGGAGAACAGCAGGAACTCTCGACGGTCGGTCAGGCCGGTGTCGCGGGCGTATAGCATCGAACGGTGCTCGACGCTGTAGGTGGTCTCTGGGCTGGTGACCTGCTCGCTCATCGCCACCAATTCGGTCTGGCCGTCCTCGCTGCCCCACTCCCGGAAGAACTCGACGCCGTCGTGGGTGTAGGTCGGCAGACCGATCAGACTCTGTGGGCCCGCCAGCCTGCGCAGTTCCGCTTCGCTGCTGATGGTGACGTAACTGAGGTAGTTGAACAGAATCACTGACTCGACCTGGCCCGCTATCTGGCCGGTGGTGTGCACCTGCAACCAATAATCTTC
Organism: Pseudomonas sp. AM4(2022); assembly: GCF_036346515.1. NCBI lineage: Bacteria > Pseudomonadati > Pseudomonadota > Gammaproteobacteria > Pseudomonadales > Pseudomonadaceae > Pseudomonas > Pseudomonas sp. AM4(2022). Next base: position 7,713 of record NZ_JAOTNW010000021.1, on the reverse strand, counting down.
GTCGTTCATGTAATAGCGCGACAGCCAGGTGGACTGGCCGAGGTCGATGGTGCCGTTGCTCCAGATTTCCTGGGAGCCAGGGATCACCACGTTGGTTTTTTCATCGAGCAGCAATTTCAGGGTCGTGTCGAACATCACGCCCTTGCCCGGCGCCAGGCCCAAAGGGCCGGTAGCAGGCAGGCTTGGGCTGGCGGTTCGGCTCGAGTCGGTAGTGGTTTTTGGGGCCTCAAGCCCCATCAACTGTTTAAGCCATCCCATGGGAGATTTCCTTAAGTCGAGTGGAAGCGATGTAGAAGAGTTCGCCGCCTTTGACCTGTGTGGCACTGGGCGGATTGATCGACGGCTGCTGAACGCCTTTGGCGCGATAGCCGATGAGGGTGGCGTTGTGGCGCGCCTTCATCTGCGTGTACAGCTCGCCGAACGTTGCCTCAAAGGCATCGGGCAATTTCATCAGGTACTGGGTGGCGCCCTGCCCCACGCACAGCAACTCATTGATGACCACGGACGAGCCCGGATCCTGGGAGGCGCGAACCAGCATTTCGATCGCCATGCTGGACGTGCACTCCAGGCGCGGGGCGTAGGAACTGGCGAGTGCGGCGATTTCACTTTCGTTGAAGTGGGCGACCACATGCCCGACGGGGCTCAGTTGGTTCACCGCCAGCACGGTGGCCAGCGTCAGGTCATCAGACGGGGTTCGCACCAGCACACGCTCGGCACCGGGCACACCGGCACGCAGCAACAGTGCGGTGGAAGACAGGCTTTCGCCGCGGATGAACGCTGCTTTACCCGGCATCGGGTTTTCTTCCAGGCTGCAATCGCAGATCACGATCAGGTTGTCGTTCGAGGTTTCGTCTTGCAGCAACAGCTCAATCACCCGCTCGCTGGACGCGCCCTCCCAGCCGATCAGCACGGTATGGCCGACCTTGCCGGTGAAATCACCTTTGCCCTTCATGCCTTTTCTCCATGCATCGATAACACTGCTGGTGGTTTTGCCGATGGCTGCCGTGAGCAGCGCAATGCCCCCGAGCATGACCCAGGCCGCCACGAAAATTCGCCCTGCCGAGGTCTGCGGTGCGAGGTCGCCGTAGCCCACGGTGAGTGTGGTAGTGAGATAGAAGTAGATAAACGTGGCGAGGGCGGTGAGGTGTTGTTCGCCCAGCAACACCAGGCCCAGGTAAGCGGTGCTCAGGTGGACACCCAAGGCAACGATCAGGCCTGCCCAACCGAAGCGATGAAAGAGCGACGAGGCGTACATGCGTAACAAAAGGAAAATCGACATTTAGCCCCTGGCTCCCTGGGTACTTGAATCCTGACGACAGCATCGCCTCGGCGTCTGGATGCTCAAGTGCGTTCACCCGGCATTAAACCCGCTGCGCGGCGTGGATAGAAGTACCTTGGCTGCAATAAATCCGGCGAGCGCACCAAACAGATGCCCTTCGAAGGAAACGCCCTGCCGCGGAAGGAAGCCCACGATCAGCCCGCCATACAGCAAAGCCACGACAGCGGCTGTTAGCAGGTTGCCCCAGCTTCTGTGGAACCAGGCGCGAGACAGCAGGTAGGCCCATAGCCCGAACACCCAGCCGCTGGCGCCGACGTGTACGCCTGAAAAACCAAACAGCCAGACCAACAAGCCGCCCAGCAGAATGACGATGGCACTGACGGCAATGAACCGGTTGACCCCGTCGATGATGACCAGAGCGCCCAAGATCACAAAGGCAATCAGGTTGGCGCTCAGGTGGGCGAAGGAGGCGTGCAAAAACGGCGATGAGAGGATGCCGAACAGGCCATGCATCGTTCTCGGGACTAGCCCGAACGCCATGAGGCTGTAACCGGTCGCTACGTTGAGCAGTTGCAGCGCGACCATGAAGAGGGCCAGGCCTGCGATTGTCTTGAAACCCTTCAAGGCGTTCATCCTGACCTCAACATACAAAAGAAGGGCACTGCCACTGTGGCGAGGGAGCTTGCTCCCGCTGGGGCGCGAAGCGGCCCCAAAAACAGGACTGCTGCGCAGCCCAGCGGGAGCAAGCTCCCTCGCCACAGAGTTGCAGGCTTAACTGACCTGCGTTGATTACTCAGCCGATTTTTGCTTCAGGCGTTCCAGAATCGCATTGGCACTGCCTTCGTTCGGCGTGATACCGGCATCGCGCAGCTTGCGTTCCAGGTCTGTCCCCGTCGACGCTTCAGCCAGTTCATCCTGGGCTTGCAGCTCAGCGGCGCGTTGCTGCTGTTTGGCCTGCAAGCGATTGAGCGTACCGACGGCAGTTTCCAGCTTGCCGTTGGCACCGCCGCTGGCAATGGAGGCACTGACCTGAGCCTTTTGCACGCTGTCGCGAGCCTTGGCCATGTCCACTTGCTGGCGCAGGCTTTTGATGCGGCTTTCGGCTTTGGTGATGTCTTTGCGCATGCTTTCAGCGTACCCACCGAACTCGGTGGTCTGCTTTTGCTCCACGTCCCGCTCGTTGGTCAGGGTCGAAATGGCTTCGGCCACTTCCAGGGCGAGGTCTTCACGGTTGGCCTGGATTGCGGCCATCGCCTTGGATTCCAGGTCTTTGATCTTGGCGTCGTACTCGCCAACACGATCAGCCGCCAGTTTGTGCTTGGCCATGATGCTTACCAGTTCACGCTTGGCGTTGGCCAAGGCGCTGTCTGCATCGCGAATTTCCTGATCAAGGATGCGCAGGGCCTGTTGGTCGACGATCGATTCGCCGACTTCGCTGGCACCGCCACGCAACGCGGTGAACAATTTGCTCCAGATGGACTGAGTCATTGGTTTTTCCCGAATAATTAAATGAAGAAACGTTCGAAGGCTTCGCTGGCGCGCTGCACGTTATCAACCAGGGTTTTCACCTCGGTCACGATGTTGGTCAGGCTGGAGTCGGAGCTGAGCGCACCGAACATGTTGTAAACCACCTGCCCGTTCGGCATGGATTCGATACCGATGGACGACAACGGGAACATCTCCCGACTGCGCAGCACGGCGTCGTTGAATTTCGCGACATCGTTGATGGACTCGGCGTCGACCAGGACGGTATCCACGATGATTTGCTCGCCCACCACCGCGATGTAAATCGGCAAGCCACCAAAGTCGTTCATCTCCAGCTTGATGCTGGACTCAGAGCCTTGGACGAGAGAAAGCGTAATGTCATTGGACGTCACGTCATCCAGCGCCTGAAGGGCACTGTAGAGGCGATCGATATTCCAGTTAGTACCTGCGCTCATGAAATTCTCCGACATGAATGAGCCAGCCAGGATCGGTTGGCGTAGCTGTTTCTCCATTTGCTTGAGCAGGCTTCGGTTTTCGGGAAGCACCCAAGTCTCGTGTTTCACATAACCGGCCGCCGCCAGCCCCGCACGCATCTGCTTCATGTAAAAGCTCGACGGCTTTTTTGCGGACGGCTTCAAGCGCTCTCCCTTGAGGCTTGCTGAATCGGTATCAGGCCCAGTTGATGGGCTCGATGGAGAGCTGCTGTTCATGGTACTGACCTCGCTGTGAAAAACTCACGCGTGAGAAAATCTACAGGCAATCTTCAATGTACTCAATAGCTCACGCGTGAGATTTTTCCTTACATTTTTCAGCCACCGAAAAGGCCCAGCCTACCCCGCCAACTCTCGCTCGATTTGCTCGATGCTAGGCAAGCTCGATTGCAGTTCAGCTGGCAAAGACTCCATCAGTTGATATTCCGCCACACCAATAGGTCGGTTGTTATCGCGCAGTGCATATTCAGCCACCACTTTATTTTTGCCCTTGCATAACAAGAGGCCGATAGTCGGGCCATCCTGTGGGTGCTTTATCTCGGCATTCACCGCCGCGAGATAGAAGCCCAATTTGCCCAGGTGCTCGGGTTTGAACTTACCTGCCTTGAGCTCGATCACCACATAGCAACGTAGCTTCAGGTGATAGAACAACAGGTCGATGAAGAACTCATCGCCACCTACATTCAGCAGCACTTGCCGGCCAACGAAAGCAAAACCTGCGCCCAACTCCAACAAAAAGTCCGTGACATGCTTGATCAGGGCATTTTCGATTTCGCGCTCTTGTGCATTCTGGCCCAGGCTGAGGAAATCAAAGCGGTACGGGTCTTTGAGGGATTCGCGCGCCAGGTCGGATTGCGCTTTGGGCAGATGGCTTTCGAAGTTGCTCACTGCCTTGCCACTGCGTTCCAACAGGCGGTTTTCAATGTGCATCACCAAGGTGTTGCGCGACCAACTATGTTTGATCGTCTGGATGGCGTACCAACGTCGCGTTTCAGGGCCGGGAAGTTTGTCCAGAAGCGCGATTTGATGGTACCAAGGCAATTGTGCAAGCACCTCTTGCACAAATTCCGAATCCGGCCACGCCTCGGCAAAAGCACGCATGTACTTCAGATTTCGCGGCGAAAAGCCCTTGATGTCAGGAAAGGCCGCCCGCAGATCTTGCGCAAGGCGGTCGATCACTTTGCTACCCCAACCTTGAGCGTGCTGACGCATCAAAATATCGTGACCGAGCTGCCAGTAGAGCAGCACCAGTTCACGATTAACGGCGATTGATGCGCGTTGTTGCGCCTGATGGATGCGGCCCTTGAGGTCTGTCAGCCAATCGCCGTAGCCCTCAGGAGGCGCGATCAACCCGATAGAAGTTTCACTCATGCCTTTTTACTCTGGTGTTTTCGGCAGGCTAGCCAGCCCACAGTACCGTCACAAGCGTTCGTGAACAGTTCAGGAGGGGTCCTGCGTACCTCACAGAAAGGTCCTGCTGGCACTTGACTCTCCCCTATACGGCAGCCCCTACCCTGAATGCCCTTTTCTCAGAACTTATCACCATGAGTCAGCGCATTCTGGTCATTCTCGGCCACCCGTCCGCCGATAGTTTTTGTTCCGCTCTCGCGCACACTTATATCCATGCCGCTAAAACGGCCGGTCACGAAGTCCGCGTCCTGCGCCTGGGTGATCTCAGGTTCGACCCCATCCTTAATCACGGCTATACCCAGGCACAGACGCTAGAGCCCGACTTGCTCAGCGCCCAGTCCGAGATTCTTTGGGCCGAGCACCTGGCGTGGGTTTTCCCTGTTTGGTGGGGAGGTGTCCCAGCATTGATGAAGGGCTTTATCGACCGCGTTTTCCTACCCGGCTTTGCCTTCAAATATCGTGCAGGCAAGGCATTCCCAGACAAGCTGCTAAAGGGCCGAACCGCGCACTTGTTAGTGACCCTCGACACGCCGCCGTGGTATTACCGCTGGGTTTATCGCATGCCGGCCATCCACCAAATGCGGCGCACCACGCTGACGCTGTGCGGCATCGCGACGAGCAAGACGCTGCTGTTGGGGCCGGTGCTGGGCTCTACGCTGACGCAGCGGGCCCGATGGCTGAAACAAGCCGGCGCACTATTTGAGAAAGGGAGTTTTCATGTACATCGGCAAAGCCGCGCAGTTGTCCGGCACGACCATCAAGGCGATTCGTCACTATGAGGCGATCGGGTTGATGCCCGCACCTGCGCGTCAGGGCGGTTATCGCGTTTATACCGCGCAGAGTGTCGAGCGGCTGATGTTTATAAAGTGCGCGCAACAGCTGGGGTTCAAGCTCAAGGAGTTGCAGGAGATTTTGCTGGGGTACGAGGGTGATGCGCTTCCTTGGGACCGGGCTGAACAAGCCATCGCCGACAAGAAGCATACGCTGGCCGCGCAGATCGCCATGTTGCAACGGATGCAGGATGGCTTGATTGAGTTTGAAACCCAACTGAAAGACGCCCAAGGGCACTGCTCGTCAATCAGTAGTGTCGCCATTTGAAGTAGCCCTTACGCATGAGTTGGCGCTGATTTTTACGGGCCCCTCGTAAGGGCAATCTGATTTTCCAAACCGTTCATCCAGCCGCTTTTCGCTGCGGCAGACTCCGACGCCTTGCCTTCTGCCGAGACGTCATGGATGACCCACGCCTCCCACATCGCCTCTATCGAACATGAGCTGGATGGCTTCCATCAGAGCCTGGTGGAGTACCGCCAGCAGATGGGCACCTGGTATTCCCGTGCACTGGATTCGGTCAGCCATGCAGCGGATTTACCGTCGTTGCTGGGCATGGACCGGGTGTTGCGGGCAGGGGATTCGCAGCGTTTGGTAAGTCTTTCTGACGCGGATTTTTCCACCGTGGCCCGTTGCCCGGTGGGTGGCGTGCTGGAGATCGAGAGCAAATTCGAATCAGCGCATGACGTACCAATTGGCGATATCCCGGTTGAGGTGATCGGCCTGGATGACGGCAGCTCCACGGTGGTGATGCTCGATGAGCACGGCAAGGGCTCGCACTACTGCGCCGCTGGCGGGCGCTATGAGGTGCGGGTTCAGGGCGGTGTTTCGGCGCAGCACGTGGAGGCCTTGTTTGCCTCCTATGCAGGGCTGACGGCGGACTTGGAACAGTGGCTTCGGTCACAGTGGAAAGACTTCAAACCCCACTGGGAACGCTCTACTGCCAGCGCGATTGGCAGCGGCGTGCTGGCGGGCAGCTGGGCGGCGATCACAGATGTGTGGGACAGCATCAAGCTGGTGCAGGCGATTCTTGAAGACCCGCTGAAGTACGTTGAGCAACTGGGTAACGAAGCGGCCAAGTTGGCGCAGATCGCCACCGATGCGCCCAAGGTCATGGAACAGGCGATGTTGCTCGCCAGTGATGAAGCGGCGCTGTACCTGTTACTGCGCGCCGCCATGATCTGGCTGGACGCGTTACCGCCCAGTGAAGTCGCGCAAGCGGCCGCAGGTTTTATGGTGTCGTTGCTGATTGACCTGGTGATTGGCGCGGTGTTGAACATCGCTTTGCCGGCAGCGGGCGTGGCGTATTTGAGCGTTCGCCTGGTCAAGCATGGCGCACAAATTCTTAAGGCTGCCGTGGGCTTCGTGAAGGGGGTGCTGGCGATTCTCACCAAGTTCATGCAGGCGGTCGACCGTTATAAAGCGGTGGCGGTTCGCGGCGTGGTCGGCTGGGTGAAACAAGGCACGATGCAGATGCGCTGGCGGGCGCGGCAGAACGCGGTGCTGACGCAGAAAGAGCGTGTGGATGATGTGCCGGTCATGGCGTCGAATCCGAAGGGAGATGCGGCGGCGCCAGCGGACAAGACGGTCACTAACGGCTGCCCGGTGTCGATGGTCACCGGGGAAGAATTGCTGACCCTTACCGATGGTGCGCTGGACGGGATCTTGCCGTTTGAGTGGGCGCGGCTGTATCGCACCAGTGCGGTGGATGTGGATTGCGGGTTGGGGTTTGGCTGGAGTCATGCGCTGGCGCACAGGGTTTGTGTGTCGGGTGATTCGGTGGTGTGGACTGACCATGAAAACCGCTCGACCACCCTGCCCTTGCCGACTTCTGCTCGACCCGCGATTACCAACAGCCTGGCGGAAGCGGCGATCTACTTGGGCTCGGCTCCTGATGAACTGGTGCTGGCCCAGGCGTCGCGGTTCTATCACTTTCGCGACGGTGTGCTGGCTGCGATCAGCGATACGTATGACAACCGTCTACGCATTTGCCGAGATCGTTCCGGGCGAATTGAGCGGTTGGATAACGGTGCTGGTCGCTCGCTGCTGCTGCGTTATGAGCTGGATCGAATCGTCGCGGTGGACTACCAGGTGCATCGCGCCAAAGGGCGTGAGCCCTACGTGTGGGAGACCGAGCAGAACGTTGTTTCCTACGCCTATGACGAAGACGGACGACTGGTTTGCGCGACCAATGCTGTCGGGGAAAGCGAGCGTTATCGC